>NZ_JBIVMX010000031.1:0-67190 GCF_044753305.1 Pseudomonas sp. NPDC088429
GCTACACCGAGCCTACTCCGGTGCAACAGCGGGCCATTCCCGCCGTTTTGCAAGGTCGCGACCTGATGGTGGCGGCTCAGACAGGTACCGGTAAAACCGGCGGTTTCGCCCTTCCGATCCTGGAGCGGTTGTTCCCCAACGGTCACCCGGACAAATCCCAGCGTCATGGCCCGCGCCAACCGCGCGTACTGGTCCTGACCCCGACCCGCGAACTCGCGGCCCAGGTACACGAGAGCTTCAAGATCTACGCCCGTGACCTGAAATTCGTCAGCGCCTGCATCTTCGGCGGCGTCGGCATGAACCCACAGGTTCAGGCCATGTCCCGTGGCGTTGACGTGCTCGTTGCCTGCCCGGGTCGTTTGCTCGATCTGTGTGGCCAGGGCAGCGTTGACCTGTCCCACGTGGAAATCCTCGTCCTCGACGAAGCCGACCGCATGCTCGACATGGGCTTCGTGCACGACGTGAAGAAAGTCCTCGCGCGCCTGCCGTCCAAGCGTCAGAACCTGCTGTTCTCGGCGACGTTCTCCAAGGACATCACCGACCTCGCCGGCAAGCTGCTGCACAACCCGGAACGCATCGAAGTGACGCCGCCGAACACCACGGTCGAGCGCATCGAACAACGCGTCTTCCGTCTGCCGGCCAGCCACAAGCGTGCGCTGCTGGCGCACCTGATCACCGCCGGCGCGTGGGAACAGGTGCTGGTCTTCACCCGCACCAAGCACGGCGCCAACCGTCTGGCCGAATACCTGGACAAACACGGCCTGCCGGCTGTGGCGATCCACGGTAACAAGAGCCAGAACGCGCGCACCAAAGCGCTGGCCGACTTCAAGGCCAACCAGGTTCGCATTCTGGTTGCGACCGACATCGCCGCACGCGGTCTGGACATCGATCAGTTGCCACACGTGGTCAACTTCGAACTGCCGAACGTCGATGAAGATTACGTACACCGTATCGGCCGTACCGGCCGTGCCGGTCGTTCGGGCGAGGCGATTTCGCTGGTCGCGCCGGACGAAGAAAAACTGCTGAAAAGCATCGAACGCATGACCAAGCAGAAAATCGCCGATGGCGACCTGATGGGCTTCGATTCGAGCACCATTGAAGCCGAGAAGCCGGAAGTGCGTGAGCGTCCGGACGTGCGTAACCCGCGCAATCCACGTGGCCCACGCGGCGACGGCCCGAATGGCGGCGGCGGTGGCGGCGGTCGTAAAGACAAAGGCAAAGACAAGGGCAGAGAGAAGCCGGCCGGTGAACGTGGCGAGCGTCCTGCCCGTCAGCAGAAGCCACGTGAAGGCACTCCGGCCCGTGAACAGCGTCCAAGCCAACCGCCGCGTGCGGCAGCTGATCGTGCGCCGGACGAGTTCCTCGATGACGATGTGGATAACTTCGGTAACCGCGTTGACTACGTGCCCAAGCCGGCTCCGGCTGGCGGTCGCGGCCGTCGTCCAGGCGCACCGGCTCAAGGTGCAGGCGCAGGTTCGGGCGCACCTCGTGGCGGTCAGCCACAAGGTCGCCAGAACGGCCCGCGCAACAGCAACGGTTCGAGCACCGGCACCCCACCGGCCAAACGCAGCGGCCCGCGCAACGGCGCACCGCGTGATGGTCAGCCGGCTCGTCGCGATGACGCTTCGTCGTCGCGCAACCGCCGTCCGGCCCGTGACGATCAGCCACGCAGCGAGCCAGCCGTGCAAAACCCGCGCAGCACTGGCCCGAAGATCATGCACAAGGAATCGAAAGCCGACCGCTTCCCGACGCCTGAGCAGCTCGATCAACTGCCAAGCCGCCCGCGTGGCGAAAAACCAGCCTTGCTGACCCGCAATCGCTGAGTTAACGCAGCAATGAAAAATGCCCCGCCTCGAAAGAGCCGGGGCATTTTTTATGGACGACCCAAACCCGCTTTCTGTAGGAGCTGCCGAAGGCTCGGGCCGCGATCGGACGATCTTTTGATCTTAGAAAAGCCAACATCAAAAGATCGCAGCCTTCGGCAGCTCCTACAGGGGGAATTGTGTTTTGGCGGGCAATAAAAAACGCCCCCGGCCTTTCAACCGGGGGCGTTTTTGTGGGGCGGGGGAAAGTTACTTAACTTTCACGCCTTCCAGCGAGATGTCCAGATCCGCAGTTTGCGAGGTAGGACCTGGGCCCTTGATCCCGAAATCGTTCAGGTTCAGGGTGGTGGTGGCGTTGAAGCCAGCACGCTCGCCGCCCCATGGATCCTTGCCTTCGCCATTGAACGTGGCCTTGAAGGTCACAGGCTTGGTCACGCCGTGCAGGGTCAAGTCGCCAGTCACGTCAGCGGTCTTTTCACCGGTCGATTTAACGGCGGTGGAGACGAACTTGGCGTCAGCAAACTTGCCAACATCGAGGAAGTCTTTGCTGGCGATGTGCTTGTCACGCTCAGCGTGGTTCGACCACAGGCTGGCGGTTTTCACATCAACGGAGATCTTGCTGGCTTCAGGCTTGGCCGAATCCCACGAGAAGGTACCGTCGAAATCTTTGAAAGTACCGTGGATGAAGCTGTAACCCAGGTGGCTGATTTTCCAGTCAACGAAGGCGTGCTGGCCTTCCTTGTCGATTTTGTAGTCCGCTGCCATGGCCTGAGCCGAGAGCAGTGCAGAACCGATTGCCAGAGCGGCCAGAGTCTTTTTCAACATGCTTTCTTTTCCTTTGAGTCGAGGTTGAATTTCAGGCTTTGCGACCGAGCATTCGCGTCAGGGTCACATCACGATCGATAAAGTGGTGCTTCAAAGCTGCCAACGCATGGAGACCGGAAAAAATTACCAGTATCCACGCCAGCCACAGGTGAATCACCCCAGCGGTATCTGCCTGATCCGGTAGCCCGGAAAGCAGTGCAGGAACTTCAAACAGGCCAAACACCGGGATCCCGACACCGTCTGCGGTGGAAATCAGGTAACCGGCAATCATCACAGCGAACAGCGCGAGATACAGAAACCCGTGGCCGAACTTGGCGCCGAGACGGGTCATGCGGCTGTAGCTTTGCAGCGTCGGCGGCGGTGGGCTGATAAAGCGCCACAGCACCCGTAACACCATCACGGCCAGCAATACCAGGCCGATGCTCTTGTGCAGATCCGGCGCCTCTTTGCGCCAGCTGCTGTAGTAATCCAGCCCGACCATCCACAGACCCAGCGCAAACAATCCGAAGACCACCAGCGCCACGCCCCAGTGCATGAAGATGCTGACCCAACCGTAGCGCGAAGAAGAGTTACGTAGCTGCATTGCCCAAATCCTGTGAGAACTGCGAACCAAGACTAGCGAGTTATCTATCGAATTAAAGCGGAAAATTTCGCTTTGAAATATCGAGAAATACGATCAAGAGTCTGTAAGTGGCGTGTTAAGGAAAGATTAACGGGGAAAGTGTGGCGGGATGTTGTTTCTAAGCAATGGATTTGTGTTGGCAGAGCCGGCCCTATCGCGAGCAGGCTCACTCCTACAGTTGGCCGTATTCCAACTGAAGAAATGCGATCCCCTGTAGGAGTGAGCCTGCTCGCGATAGCAATCTGAAAGGCAAAAAAAAGCGCGGCATAAACGCCGCGCTTCTTCATTCACCGCAAGGCTTACTGCGCCTTGGTCTCGGTCGTTGCAGCAGGCTTGGCCGCTGGCTTCTTCGCCGGCTCAGCCTTCTTCGCTGCCGGTTTCGCCGCAGGCTTTTTCGCTTCGGTTTTAGCCGCTGGTTTCTTCGCCGCAGGCTTGGCCGCCGCTTTCTTCGCTGGCTCAGCTTTCACCGGTGCCGCAGGCTTCGGTGCTTCCACCGGAGCTGGCGCAACTGCCGGAGTCGGCGCAGGTGCTGGTGCTACCGGAGCAGGAGCCGGCTCTGGCGCCTTCACTGGCTCAGGCTTCTTCTCGTCATCCGAACCACCAAACAGGTTGCTGAAGAAGTTACCCTTCTTCGCCGCCACGGCACCCGCCGCCGCTGCTGCAGCCGGCACCACTTTCACCGGTTCAAAGGATTTGCCCGCCGCCAGATCTTCAACCTGACTGGCCGCACGCTGACCGGTGCGCAGTGCGCCTTCCAGCGTGCCCGGGTACAAGGTGTCGGTGTGTTCGCCAGCGAACGCTACGCGTTGCAGCGGACGTTCCCACAGGCGCCAGAACTTGCTGATCTGGCCCGGGCCGTAAGCCAGATAAGCGCCGCCCATCGACGGGTCGGTGCTGTAGCGACGGATTTCATAACCGGTGAACGAGCCACGGGCCTGTGGATAAAACGCGTGCAAACGGATCAGCACCTGATCGACCATCTGCTTGTCGCCGAACGCCTGCATCACGCGGGCATTGTCGCCAGACAGGTTGATCACCACGTTGGCGCCGCCCTTCAGCGCAGGTTCGATCCACAACATGCCGAGACCGGTGTTGCTGTAGATCTCGCCGGACATGCGCGCCTTGGGTTCCCACACTGGCGTCTTGAACTTCAGCATGATCTGGTCGCGCCAGCCGTAGTTGGTGCCTTTGATGGCGGCCATGTGCTGGGCGTCCAGCGCCGGCGTCAGGGCAATCTTGTTCAGCGCACGCAGCGGCACGGCCAACACGACGTAGTCAGCCTGATAACCAACGCTGCCGACTTTGACGGTCACGCCGTCCTTGTCCTGAACGATCGCCGATACCGGCGAGTTGGTCTTGATGGTTTTGATCTGTTTGACGAACGCCTGCGCCAGCACCTGGCTGCCACCGACCAGACGCGAAGCACGCAGGTCACGGTCGGAAACGCCGCGATAAACGCGGTTCTGCTGCGCGAAGTACAGCAGCGACAGACGCGAAGGTTCGTCGTAGTGAGTGCGGATGTCCTGGTTGATCAACTGACGCGCAGTGGCCGGCAGGTTCTGCCGGTCGAGCCAGCTCGCCACGGTGATCTGATCCAGCGCGTGCAGGGTGTTGGTCGCGGCCGGGTTCTGCGGATCATCGATCGAACGCGCCAGGTCATCGACGGTTTTCTCGTAACGCTTGATCGCTTCGGCGGTGGCCGGTTGCTTGGTCGCCAGATCAGCAGCGGAGAAATACTCGCCGTCGATCAGATAACTCGGGGTACGCACGAATTCCGGCGCGGGCGTGGTGCCCAGCTTGAACGTCGACACGTACTTGTTCAGCACCGGCTGCGTCTTGTCGTTGCCGATCCACTCGCTGGTGGCCATGCCCGAGCGCCCGCCCATGCTCGGTTTGGCTTCCAGCAGCGTGACCTGCCAGCCCTTGTTTTGCAGTTCGTAAGCGGCGGTCAGACCCGACAGGCCGCCGCCGATCACGATTGCAGTTTTATCCTTGGCCAGCGCCGTAACGCTGAACAGCCCCAACATCACCAGCGCACAGGCGCGCAGCCAACCGACAGACATTCAGCGAACTCCGGAAATACCACAGAAAAAAGCAGTTGTGCGGGTCAGACGACCCAAAGAACCGCGAAGAATACGTTAGCCATCAAAACGCCGCCAGCGACGTCTATCGGCTCATACAAAGTAGCTCAATCGACACAATGGGTTGTTCCCGCGCGATGCATTGCATAGGCTTGCGCGATTGTTTGCCCGCGCCTGACGCGAGCCGCCTCGAGGAGACTGTAAATGGGCCTGAATAACCAGTGGATGCAACGCGACCTCGCGGTGTTGTGGCATCCCTGCACCCAGATGAAAGACCACGAACAGCTGCCGCTGATCCCGATCAAGCGCGGTGAAGGCGTCTGGCTCGAAGACTTCGAAGGCAAGCGCTACCTCGACGCGGTCAGCTCGTGGTGGGTCAACGTATTCGGCCACGCCAACCCGCGGATCAACCAGCGCATCAAGGATCAGGTCGATCAACTGGAGCACGTGATTCTCGCCGGTTTCAGCCATCAACCGGTGATCGAGCTGTCCGAGCGTCTGGTAAAGATGACGCCGGAAGGCCTGAACCGGGTGTTCTACGCCGATAACGGTTCGTCCTGCATCGAAGTCGCGCTGAAAATGAGCTTTCACTACTGGCTCAATCGCGGCCAGCCAAACAAAAAGCGCTTCGTCACCCTGACCAACAGCTACCACGGCGAAACCATGGCAGCGATGGCGGTCGGCGACGTGCCGCTGTTCACCGAAACCTACAAAGCGCTGCTGATGGACACCATCAAGGTGCCGAGCCCGGATTGCTACGGGCGTCCCGACGGCATGAGCTGGGAAGAACATTCGCGCAACATGTTTGCGGCCATGGAACAGACCCTGGCCGAGAATCATGACAGCGTCGCGGCAGTGATCGTCGAGCCGTTGATTCAGGGCGCTGGCGGCATGCGCATGTATCACCCGGTGTATCTCAAGTTGCTGCGTGAATCCTGCGATCGCTACGGCGTGCATTTGATTCTCGACGAAATCGCCGTTGGTTTCGGTCGCACCGGGACGATGTTTGCCTGCGAGCAGGCCGGCATTCGCCCGGACTTCCTCTGCCTGTCGAAAGCTCTGACCGGCGGCTATCTGCCGCTGGCGGCGTGCCTGACCACCGATGAAGTCTACAGCGCGTTCTACGACGACTATCCAACCCTGCGCGCCTTCCTCCATTCGCACAGCTACACCGGCAACCCGCTGGCGTGCGCGGCGGCACTGGCGACGCTGGATATCTTCGAGCACGACAACGTCATCGAGAACAACAAGGCGCTGGCGCAGCGCATGGCCTCGGCCACGGCGCATCTGGTCGATCACCCGAACGTCTCTGAAGTGCGCCAGACCGGCATGGTGCTGGCCATCGAGATGGTCAAGGATAAAGCCACCAAAGAGGCCTACCCTTGGCAGGAGCGTCGCGGCTTGAAAGTGTTCCAGCATGCGCTGGAACGCGGCGCGTTGCTGCGCCCGCTGGGCAGCGTGGTGTATTTCCTGCCGCCGTACGTGATCACCCCGGAGCAGATCGACTTCCTCGCCGAAGTCGCCAGCGAAGGCATCGACATTGCTACGCGTGACAGCGTCAGCGTGGCCGTGCCAAAAGACTTCCACCCCGGTTTCCGTGATCCGGGTTGATCCGGTTCACTCGCTCGTTCCCACGCTCCGCGTGGGAATGCAGCCCGGGACGCTCCGCGTCCCAAAGCGGACGCAGAGCGTCCATTGAGGCATTCCCACGCAGAGCGTGGGAACGATCTAATCTGAGAGACCCGAAATGAGACTGTCCCGCTTCTTTATCGACGCCCCCCTGAGCACCGGCGAACACGAATTGCCGGAGGCCCAGGCGCATTACATCAGCCGCGTGCTGCGCATGGCCGAGGGCGATGCGGTGCAGATGTTCGACGGTTCCGGTCATGAGTTTCGCGGCGCCCTGCTGGAAGTCGGCAAGAAGCGCGTGACCGTGCAGATCAACGAGCAGTTCGCCGGTCAGGTCGAATCACCGCTGCACATCCACCTCGGTCAGGGTCTGTCCCGTGGCGAGCGCATGGATTGGGCGATTCAGAAAGCCACCGAGCTGGGCGTGAATGAAATCACGCCGATCTTCAGCGACCGCTGCGAAGTCCGCCTCAAGGATGAACGCGCCGACAAACGCCTGCTGCACTGGCGTCAGGTGGCGATCAGCGCGTGTGAACAATGTGGTCGCTCGCGAGTGCCGGTGATTCATCCGCCGGTGTTGTTGGCGGACTGGATCAAGCAGACCGAAGCCGAGTTGAAACTGGTGCTGCACCCGGTGGCGGAGCCGCTGGTGAGTCATGCCAAACCGGCGACGCTGGCGTTTCTGATCGGGCCTGAGGGCGGGTTGACGGATGCTGAGGTTGAGCAGGCCAAGGGCAACGGTTTCCATGCGGCCCGGCTTGGGCCTCGGGTGTTGCGCACCGAGACTGCGCCGGTGGTTGCATTGGCGGTGGCTCAACAGCTTTGGGGTGATTTTTAGGGCCTTAAAAGATCGCAGCCTTCGGCAGCTCCTACACAGTATTCCCCTGTAGGAGCTGCCGCAGGCTGCGATCTTTTGATTTTACTGAACCGGATCACTCACCGGTTTGGCAATAATCGCCTTCAACTCGCTGGTCATCGGAAACTCCAGGTTCAACCCCTTCGGCGGGATCGGCTGTTCAAACCAGCGCTGATAAATCCCGTTGATCTCCCCCGAACGATACAGATCCGCCAACGCGCCATTCACCAGCGCCAGAAACTGCGGATCATCCTTGCGCACCATGCAGCTGTAGATTTCCCGCGACTGCTCCTCCCCCACCACCACCCAGTTATGCGAATCGCGCGCCTTGGCCCGTTCGCCGTAGAGCAGCGCGTCGTCCATATAGAACGCCGCTGCACGTCCCGACTCGAGCATCTGGAACGCCTCGCCATGATCCTTGGCGCTGATCACTGACATATCGAGTTTGTGATCGTGGTTGTAGCTCTTCAGGTAGCGCTCGTTGGTCGTGCCCGCCGTGGTCACCACGTTCTTGCCGCGCAGGTCGTCGAAGCTTTTGATACCGCTGTCCTTGGCCGTCAGCAACTGGCCTTTGACGTAGATGAACCCATAGGAAAACGACACCTGTTTCTGCCGTTCGGCGGTGACGCCGGTGGAGCCGCACTCAAGGTCGACCGTGCCGTTCTGCACCAGCGGAATCCGTGTCTGCGAAGTGACGAGGTTGTACTTCACTTTCAAATCCGGCCGCGCCAGTTGCTGCTGAACGCGCTCGACAATCTTGCCCGCCAGATCCACCGAATAACCCATCGGTTTGCCAGTGTTGTCGCCCACGTAAGAGAACGGCACCGAGGCATCGCGATAGCCCAGGGTGATGCTGTTGGCGTTGGCGATCTTGCCGAGCGTGCCACTCAGCGGCGCCTCATTGGCGTGGGCCTGACTGCCGATCAGCAGTCCCAACGTACAGGCAAGCAACGTGATTTTTTGCATTGTTATTCTCCGTTGTCGGTGTGGTTGTTTGAGCGGTAAAGCGTGTATCAGTTACGCCTCACGGGGATTAAAACCGTGCAGATCGATTGAGGTGCGGTGTTGGCCGATCAGCTCGCTGAGCAACTGTGCGCTGCCGCACGCGAGGGTAAAACCGAGCGCACCGTGACCGAGATTCAGCCACAGATTGCGATAGGCCGTGGCGCCTAACAGTGGCACACCGGTTGGCGTTGCCGGACGCATACCGGCCCACTCGACAGCGGCGTGGTAGTTTCCGGCCTCGGGAAAAGTGTCGCGGGCCTGACGTTTGATCAACGCCAATCGCTGCGGATCGACCGCCGGATCGAAGCCGACAATATCCACCATCGCCGCCACGCGCAGCTGTTCGCCGATGCGCGCGTAGACGATCTTGCGATCGTAGTCGGTGATGCTCACGTCCGGCGCACGGTGCTCGCTGCCGATCGGCACGGTCAGGCTGTAGCCCTTCAGCGGATACAGCGGCAAACGCAAACCGGGCAGCGCCAGCAATGAACTGCGATGGCCGGCGGCGATCACCAGTTGCTCGACGGGCAGCATTTCAGTGCCCAACTCGATTGCGGTGACCGCGCCGTTACTGTGCCGAATCGCGGTCACCGCTTGGCCCAGGCGAAACTCGCAACGCCCGGACGCCTTCAATCGCGCCGCCAGTTGCTGACAGAA
The DNA here is from genome assembly GCF_044753305.1 of Pseudomonas sp. NPDC088429. Classification (NCBI taxonomy): domain Bacteria; kingdom Pseudomonadati; phylum Pseudomonadota; class Gammaproteobacteria; order Pseudomonadales; family Pseudomonadaceae; genus Pseudomonas; species Pseudomonas sp. NPDC088429. Next base: position 9,499 of record NZ_JBIVMX010000031.1, read on the forward strand.
ACCGTGGCAATCGCCGACCTCTTCGTCCGGCGTATAGATCGCACCCACGAACGGCGCATCGGCCAGCGCCGGTTCCAGTTGCGCGCATTCGCTGGCGGACATCACCTGCTGTTGCTGCGGATCGGCCAGCCCTTTGCGTGCATGCTCAAAACTGCCGGCGTTGCGGAAGGTCACCAGTTTGCCGTTGCGTCGCCAGTTGAATCCGTCCAGCCCATCGTCCTCGCGCCAGCGCTTCAGCGTGCTCTGACTGAACAGCGCCAGACGCAGCAGATGCGCGGCATTTTCACGGTTGACCGAAGTGCGACAGGCGGCAAGAAACGCCACCATCCAGCGCCACTGCGCTGGATCCAGACGCGGACGCAGCTTGAGCGGTGAGTCGCCGCGCAGCATCCAGCCAATCGCCTGCACCGGCACACCGGCATCGGCCAGCGGCGCGACGTAGCGATAGGACAATTGGCCGCCGTTGGCAAAACTGGTCTCGCTGCCGAGCGCATCACGCGCCTCGATCACCGTCACTTCAAAGCCGTCGCGCACCAGCGCATAGGCCGTTGCCAGACCGATCACGCCACCGCCGATGATGCACACACGCTGAGCCATTGCGGCCTCTGAATCCTGCTAAAGACGGATCCGAGGTTAGAGCCAGGTGACAGCCGCCGGACAATGAATAAAGATGCCTTAACCATAAACAAAGGTTATGGAATCGCCATGCGTCTACGTCACATCGAGATTTTCCAGGCCATTCGCCAGACCGGCTCGGTCAGCGGCGCCGCGCAGTTGCTGCACGTCTCGCAACCGGCGGTGAGCAAGGTGTTGCAGCACGCCGAGCAGCAACTGGGGTTTCCGTTGTTCATGCGCGTACGTGGCAAGTTGCAGGCGACCCCGGAAGCGCTCGAACTGGAGCGCGAAGTCGACAAGGTCACGGAAAGCCTGCAAGGCGTGCGGCGTCTGGCGCAGAGCCTACGCCGCGAGCCGGGACACAGTTTGCGCATCGGCGCGACGCCGGCGCTGGCCTTGTCGCTGCTGCCGCCGGCGATTCATCAGTGGACAACGCGCTACCCGGACATCGCCTGCGAACTGTCCAGCGCGCACAGTCGCGAGCTGATGCAGAATTTGTTGATGCGTGAAGTGGATGTCGCGCTGACGTTGCAGTTGCCCGATCACCCGGGATTGAAGGCGCAAGCGCTGGCGTCTGGGGTGTTGGTGGCATTGGCGCCGAAGGATTTCTGGCCGGTTGAAGAGGCAGGAAAACCGTTACCGTTGATGGCGCTGGCGGGGGCGTCGTTGATTGGTCTGTCGAGTGCCGATCCGTTGGCGGCGCGGCTCGACAGTTACCTGGAAGCGGTCGAACCGCCGCCGTTGGTGCGGATTGCCGTGCAGACGTATTCACTGGCGCGGGCGATGGTGGAATCGGGTGCGGGGGTGGCGGTGATTGATCCGTTTACTGCGCTCGGCGCGTCATCGGCGACCACCACAATTCGCCCATTGGCCCCGCCGTTGCCGATCACCCTGTACGCCGTAACCCGCGCCAGCGAACCACCGCCGCATACCCTGAATGACCTGCTGAAAATCTTCAGCGATCGCGCGCAAGAACAACTCAATAACCTGAACCCTGCATAGAACTAATGTGGGAGCGAGCCTGCTCGCGAATGCGGTGTTTCATTCAACAAAGATGTTGCCTGAACTGACGCCTTCGCGAGCAGGCTCGCTCCCACAGGGGATTGGGGATGATTCTGGTTAGAGGACATAAAACATAATCGCCACAAAGTGCAGCAGACTCCCGGCGATCACGAACAAATGCCAGATCCCGTGCGCATGCCGCAAGCGATGATCAAGGGCAAAAAAGATAATCCCCACCGTGTACAAAACCCCGCCCGACGCCAGCCAGGCAAACCCGGTCGTGCCCAGCGCCGCGATCAAAGGCTTCACCGCCACCAACACAATCCAGCCCATCACCGCGTAAATCACGATCGATAGAATCCGCGCTTCCGAACGCGGTTTGATCTCTTGCAGAATACCGATCAGCGCCAGCCCCCAGACAATCCCGAACAACGTCCAGCCCCACGGCCCGCGCAGGGTTACCAGGCAGAATGGCGTGTAACTGCCGGCGATCAACAGGTAGATCGAAAAGTGATCGACCTTCTTCATGATCGCTTTCTTGCGCCCGCGCACGCTGTGGTACACGGTCGAGGCGCTGTAGAGCACCAGCAAGGTGAACGCGTAAATCGCCACACTGACAATCTTCCACGGGCTGCCGTCGAGGCAGGCGATCACCAACATCCACACGCCACCCACAAATGCTGCCACCGCCCCGACCAGATGGGTCCAGGCGTTCAATCGTTCTCCGTGATACATGTATTGCTCACCTCACATTCGTTACCGCAGCGCGCAAGGCTCGGGCCTTGAGCGTAAAAGCGCAATGTTTCTGTTCAAAGCCAAGATCAAAAGATCGCAGCCTTCGGCAGCTCCTACAGGTGATCGCATTCCAATGTAGGAGCTGCCGAAGGCTGCGATCTTTTGATCTTCCGTGCACAATCGGCCGATACCAAAAAGAGTCCGCGCCATGCTGATCGACGAAGAGTTGACCCTGAAAAAACTCGAGGTGTTCCTCGCTTTCATGCGCACCGGCAACCTCGCCCGTGCTGCGGCCGAGCTGCAGACCAGCAACGTCAGCGTGCACCGCGCCATTCATTCGTTGGAAAGTGCCTTGCGCTGCCCGTTGTTCAAACACGAAGGCCGCAACCTGACGCCGCTGGAAAGCGCTTACGTCCTCGAAGAACGCGCACAGAAACTGATCAACGACGTCGTCGAAAGCGTGCGCCTGACCCGCGAAGCAGCCGGATTCTCCGCCGAACGTTTCAAACTCGGCTCCCTGTATTCGCTGACGGTAAAAACCGTACCGCAACTGATCATGGGCCTGAAGATCCGTCGCAGCGAACTCAACATCGACCTGATCCTCGGCTCGAACATCGACCTGCTCTACAAGCTGAAAAACATGGAAGTCGACGCGATTCTGGTGTCGCTGGACGACAGCATCAACGACCCGGACTGCGAGCAGATTGCGCTGTTCTCCGACGACATCTTCCTCGCCACCCCGGCGGATTCAAAGTTTGCTCAGCGCAGTGAAGTCGATCTGGCGGAAGTGCGTGATGAAACGTTCATCACCTTGACCCAGGGCTTTGCCACGCATCAGGACGGCAACCGGGTGTTCAAGCAGGCGGGGTTCGAGCCGAAAGTGGCAATGCAGGTGAATGACATTTTCACGCTGCTGAGCATGGTCAGTTCGGGGGTGGGTTATGCGTTGCTGCCGGGGCGGATTGCGGCGGTGTATGAGAACCGGGTGAAGCTGATTCCGTTGCAGGCGAAGTATCGGTTGCAGCAGCACATCGGGGTGGTGTTTTTGAAGGCCAAGGAGCGCGATCCGAATTTGTTGGCGTTGTTGGCGGAGTGTCGGATGTATGCGAATCGGCAGTTGGCGGATTAACAGCAGATCAAGAGCTTACCCCCTCACCCCAGCCCTCTCCCCCAAGGGGGCGAGGGGGAAAGGGAGCAGATCGGGGGCTTTTCAGAACTTGAGTTCGACTCAGAACTTTCAGGTCGATGTATACCGCCAAAACACCTCGGTCAGTCCCCTCTCCCTCCGGGAGAGGGTTAGGGTGAGGGGCTTTTGATCTTCAGCCCACAATCCCGCGAACAATGAAGAACAACAGCGATGGCCCCAGCAAGCACCCCAGCCCGGTATGGAACGTCGCCGTCAACGCCCCATAAGGCACCAACCGCCGATCCGTCGCCGCCAGCCCAGCTGTAACGCCGCTGACAGTCCCGGCCAAGCCACCAAACACCATCGCCGAACGCGGGTTATCCAGGCCCATCCAGCGCGCCGCGACCGGCGTGCCGACCATCACCAGAATCGCCTTGATCAACCCGGTGGCAATCGACAGCGCCATCACATCCGACGTCGCGCCAATCGCCGCGCCCGTCACCGGCCCGACAATGTAAGTCACCGCGCCCGCGCCAATAGTGGTCATGCTCACCGCATCGCGATAACCAAACGCCCAGGCCATGCACGCGCCAACAATGAACGGCAGGATCGTACCGAGCAACAGCGCAATCACACCAATCAACCCGGCCTTCTTCGCCTCGGTCGCCTGCACTTCAAACGCCGTGGCCACAATCGCAAAATCACGCAGCATCGCCCCGCCCATCAGGCCGATGCCGGAGAACAACGTCAGGTCCGCCAGGCCTTTCTGCCCGCCGGTCATGGTGCCGCCGACCCACGCCAATACCAGACCAATAACGATGGCAATCGCCGAGCCGTGAATGCGTCCGAACGTCAGGCGTTTGGACAGAATCACCGACACCCACATGATCACGCCGACGAAGGCGAATGCAGTGACCAGACCGTTGTGTTCCAGACCTTTTTCGATGAGATCCCACATATCAGCGACCCCCTACTGGCGTGCCGACCGGGGAGATTTCCAGCGGTTCGTCAGGCAACGGCTCACCTTTGTGGGTGCGGCTGATCAAGGCAATCGTGCAGCCGCAGACCACCACCGAACCAATCGCGGCCAGCACCGCCACCGTGCCGCCATGCAGCGCGGTGACGACGTTCTGTTGCGCGGCCATCGCCACCACCACCGGAATGTACATGGCGCCCCAGAAGCCGACGCCCATCTCGCAATCCTTGGTCATGCCGCCGCGTTTCTGCATCCACAACCGCGCGCAAATCAGCAGGATCATGGCGATGCCGACCCCGCCGACGTTGGATTTGACGCCCAACAACGCGCCGAGCATGTCACCCATGATCACCCCTGCCAGCGTACAGATCGCGAGCAGCGCCACACCGTAAATAATCATTGTTGTAGTCCTCAAAGTGCATCGTCGAATGTTGTTTTTGTTGTTCGAAGCTTGAGTCGCGGCGGTTTAGGGTTGGCGGCTACCCTCCTCACGCAGCAGCGCTTGCAGGGTGTCGAGGCGAGCGCTGTCGAAGGCCGTCACGGTGCCTTGTTCAAACACCCGGCGCGCAAGGCCGGTCAGGACTGCACCGGGCGGTAATTCGATCTGTAGCCGCACGCCGCGCTCGTAAGCGCTTTGCACGGTGCCGCGCCAATCCACCACGCGGCACATGTTGAAGGCGAGGTCGTCGCGCAACGCTTCGACTTTGCTCACAGGGCGTGCGCGACTGCCGCTCAGGTAAGCGATCTGCGGTGTCTTCAACTCGACTTTGGCGAAGGCCTCAGCGAGGGTTTGCGCCGGTTTTTCCAGCAGCCGACAGTGCGACGGCACGCTGACCGCCAGACGCTTTACCAGACCGGCGCCGAGACTGCGCGCCAGATCCGCTACCGTTTGCATCGCCTCGTCACTGCCAGCAATCACCACTTGGTTGTCGGCGTTGATGTTGGCCAGATACACCGGCGAATCCTCGCTGTGCACCTGCGCCAGCAGCGTTTCGACTGTGGATAATTGCAGCCCGATGATCGCGGTCATGCCGTAGCCCTGTGGATAAGCCTGTTGCATCAACTCACCGCGCAGGCTGACCAGGTGCAACGCATCGCTGAAGCTCAAGGCCCCCGCAACCACTGCTGCGGGATAAGCGCCGATGGACAGACCGGCGACGTAATCCGCCGTGAGTCCGTCCTGCAACAACTGCCGTGAAGCCGCGACACCAGCGATCAGCAGGCAGAGTTGAACCGCTCTTGTCGTGCACAGTGCCTGAGTAGAATCGAGCAGCAAAACATCTTCACCAAGCACATCACTGGCCTCGACCAGCGTTTCCCGAGGCAAGCGTTGAAGCATGCCCGCCTGCTGCGCGCCCTGGCCGGGGAATACCAACAAGCTGCTCACGCTGCCTGCTCCTGCGGGTTCCACGGATCAATCACCAGACAGGCCTGATGAGCGTTTTTCAGCAGCACGCGCGCCGAGCCGCCGGCCCACTCACGCAACGCCACAGCACCGAATGGCGTCTGCAATTGCATGTCGATCCGGCACGCGGCTTGATCGAAAAGCTCAACGAACTTGCTTGCCTGATTACGCGTGATCATCTGCGGTGTCCGCAAAATCAAATCGAGATCGCTGGCCGCGTGCATCGCGGTAAAGCCACTGGCCAATTCAAACCCGACACTGCCGCTGACACCCCAGACCCAACCGCAATCATCGAGCATCGGCCGCAGTTGTTTGAGCGCCTGCATGACTGGCAGAACGCGCTCGCTGTCGATCTGACACAGCGCTTCCGGGCTGACCCGACAGGCAATCGAATCAACCGCCATAAACGCCGCCAAGCGCTGCTCGCGCAACACACCGCGCACGCCGACCGCGATAAAACCCTCATCGCTCAGCGCCCGCCGCACCACCACCGGTTGCCCGGCGCTGAGCGACTCGACGGCCCACAACGGCGCATCCGCCGGCAGCTGCGCCGGGGTCATGCCCCAGAGCAGATCGTGGGCCAGAGGGGTGCTCACCACTGCGCCCTCAACAGTTCGCGCACACGGCTGGAGGCAGCACGATTTTTTGCGCCGAGACGATTGCTCAAGTCAGCACCGGTGATATCACCGATGGCTTGCTTGAGGCACTCGTTGACCCTTGATAGATCCTCCGCCGTTGGCTGTTCAATCTGCTGCACCGACAAGGTTTCCCAGAGCAATCCGAGGCTCGCATAACTGTCGATGTCATAAGCCATTGGCGGCACACTGGCGGCCAGCGCTTCCAGTTCTTCAACACTGCGCAACGTCACCCGCGCCGCCGACGCCTTGCCCATCGCATGCACCATCACGCCCGGATCGCGCAGCGCGATCAGGCGGTTGGCCTGATAACCATGAGCGAGAAACGCCCCGGACATCGCTTTCCCCACCAACAACGCAATCACCGGATGCCCGGCCAAACGCGCACGGGCATAACTGTCCGCCGCCCCGGCCAGCGCCTGATGAATGCCGAGCGCTTCTTCGCGCCGACCATAAGCCTGGCTCGGCACATCGACGATGGCGATGATCGGACGCTTCTGGGATTTATCACGATCAGCAGTGATCGCATCATCCACAACCTTGGCCAGACCCCAGCCCTCAAGCAAGCCGACTTCGCCATTGCGAGCACGCGGAAAACGATTGTCCGGATCAGCGACCACGGCGATAAAACGCCCCAGCTCACCGTCAGCAACCCTCAACGATGGCGGCAGTCCTTCAACACTTTTGGCGCCCGCGCTCAAGGCGTTGAACCAGTTCAAACCGCGCAATGAATAGCCGCTCATGAGCGCTCTCCTTGATACAGATCGCGAACCACTGACGGTTCGATTTGCGGGTCAGTGTTCAGACTGCCAAGGCGTTGCAGGAACCACTCGGCGCGCTGGCTCCGTGGTTTCGCTGGCAAACCCTGCTGCAGTAATTCACCAACCTGCTGACGAATCTTCGCCACGTCATCGGCGACATAACGATCCACCAGACCACTGGCAAACCGCTGCTCGCCGCCAGTCACGCTCCAGATGAAGGGCCGGTCGCGAGAGTCATATTCTTCGATCCCCGCTTCCTGTTCGATGACCTGCGGGCCGTTCAAACCAAGGCGCGCTTCCTGAGTCACCAGCAAATAACTGCACAGCGCCGCCGCAATCGACATGCCGCCGAAACACCCAACGCTGCCCGCGACCACACCGACCACCGGTTGGTACTGCTGCAAATCGACAATCGCCGCATGAATATCAGCAATCGCCGCCAGCCCGAGATTGGCTTCCTGCAAACGCACGCCACCGGTTTCCAGCAGCAACACCGCGCGGGTCGGAATGCCTTTACGGTTGTCTTCAGCCGCCAGTTCCAGCGCGCCGGCAATCTTCGCCCCGCCGACTTCGCCAAGGCTGCCACCCTGAAAGGCGCCTTCAATCGCGGCAATCACCACCGGCAACCCGTCGAGGCTGCCCTTGGCGATCACCACACCGTCATCGGCCTGCGGCACCACGCCCTGACGTTCAAGCCACGGCGACATCACCCGTTGAAACGGATCAAGCAACTCACGAAAGCTGCCGGCATCGAGCAAGGCTTTCGCCCGTTGCCGCGCGCCGAGCTCGACGAAGCTGTGTTTGTTGAGCAACGCTGCGCTGTCAGTCATGGCCGATCTCCTCGAAACCTTGTTCCAGACGCAAGCGAACCACGCCCGGCGTCGCGCCGAAATCGTGGATATCGATGGCCATTGCCGGCGGCGTGGTGCCGTCGAACATCCGCGCGAACAGGTGCTGCCAGCGCAGTTGCGCGCCGTTGACCGAGGTCTGCACATTGATCGTCAGCTTGCCGGCCAGGCCCGGTTCGATCAGCACTTCCAGATCACCCGAGCCGACACAACCGACCAGCGCGCGACCGCGTGGCGGCTGCCCGGCGGGGAATTCAAACGATAGGGTTTCCATCAAAACGCTCCCTGAAGGATGCCGTTGTGCTCGATACGGTCGAGCAGCAGCGTGGCGGCGAGCAAGTCGGCGGCGCCACCGGGCGAGGCATTCAATGCGATGAGTTGTTGATCCAGTTCGTGCAAGCGACGACGACCGCTGAGGCTGGCGCTGCCGCCAGCGTCGAGCACGGCTTGCGCGCCGAGTTGCATGGCCTGCAAACCCTCTTCGCCGGCGCGGTAGAGCACGCAGGTGTCGGCCAGATTGGTCATGATTGCGAGCAAGGCGTCGAGCCGGGCGTTCTGTTCGCCGCTGGCGTTGGCGCGGCTGCGTTTGAGTTGTGGCAGACCGCGTTGCAGCACCGAGGGGAAGCCGAGTTGCGCTTCTTCCCGAGCGCCGCGTGCGCCGTAACGCAGGGCGACTTGCGCGCCATGGCTCAAGGGTTTGGGGGCGTGGCGATCGTCCAGCAAGGCCAAACGTGCAGCGCGCAGTGAGACTGCGTTGGCACTAGAGGATTGTGGTTCCAGCGCAGCGGCGGTCACCAATAATCCCAAGGCCCAGATCGCACCACGATGTGTGTTCACACCGTTGGTGGTGGTGAGCATCGCTTGTTCGCCTTCGCGCCCGATGCGACCAATCGCTTCGCGCAACGTTGAATCGACTTCACCGATTGCAACCGCCGCTTCAGCCATTTCCTTGAACGCCGGCCACAACGACAGTGCCGAAGCGTGCATCAGGCCCAAGTGCAGATCGGTGTGCGCGCCGTTGCCGCGACGGTCGACCAGTGCCGGTTTCGGCGACAGATCGGCTTCGTCGATCAACGCGTCCACCGCCAGATCGGCCAATCGATCAGCCAGGGACAGCGGTTTCGCTTGCAGGTTAAGTGCGTGCATTACCAGCTCCTGAATTTCGCGGGCGGGTTGTACAGGCCGCCGGACCACTCGACCAGATCGGCCACGCTTTTCGCCGCGAGCAGTTCGCGGGTGGCGTCGGTGCGGCGGATGCCGAGGTCTTCGGGCAAGGCGATCAGGCCTTCGCGGCGCATGCGTTCGGTGTCTTTCGGGTTGTGGCGCAGGCCGATGGCGGTGACGCCTGCAACGGCGGCGATCATTGCCTGGCGCTCTTCCAACGAACGCGCCTTGTACAGGTAGGCGATGCCTTCTTCGGTGAGCAGGTGGGTGACGTCGTCGCCGTAGATCATGATCGGCGCCAGCGGCATGCCGCTTTTCTTCGCCACTTCGACCGCGTCGAGGGTTTCGACGAAGGTCGGTTTGCCGCCCTCTTGGAACGTCTCGACCATTTGCACCACGAGTTTTTTGCCGCGTTCGAGCATCGGTTGCTGCGAGTCGTCGTGGCGCATGTCCAGCCACGCCGGGGTGCCGTGACGCCGACCGCGCGGGTCGTGGCCCATGTTCGGCGCACCACCGAAACCGGCGAGGCGGCCACGGGTGACGGTTGAGGAATGGCCATCGCCATCGACCTGCAACGTCGCACCGATAAACAGATCCACCGCGTATTGTCCGGCGAGTTGGCAGAACATCCGGTTGGAACGCAGCGAGCCATCGCGACCAGTGAAGAACACGTCCGGACGCGCGGCGATGTAGTTTTCCATGCCCAGTTCGGTGCCGAAGCAATGCACGCTTTCGACCCAACCGCTTTCAATCGCCGGGATCAATGTTGGGTGCGGATTGAGCGTCCAGTTGCGGCAGATCTTGCCTTTGAGGCCGAGGGATTCGCCGTAGGTCGGCAGGATCAATTCGATGGCGGCGGTGTTGAAACCGATGCCGTGGTTGAGCGACTGCACGTTGTGTTTTTCGTAGATCCCGCGAATCGCCATCATCGCCATCAGTACGTGCACAGGCTTGATGTGACGTGGATCGCGGGTGAACAGCGGTTCGATGTAGAACGGCTTGTCGGCCACCACGACGAAATCGACCCATGACGCAGGAATATCTACCCGGGGCAGTTCGCTGACGTCGTCGACCAATTGGTTGACCTGAACGATGACAATGCCGTCGCTGAACGCGGCCGGTTCGATCAGCGCCGGGGTGTCTTCGGTGCTCGGGCCGGTATAGATGTTGCCGGCACGGTCGGCCATGAACCCGGCCGAGAGCACGACGTTGGGGATCAGATCCACCACCAGCCGGGCGTAGAGTTCGATGTAAGTGTGAATCGCGCCGACTTCCAACAAGCCGTCTTCGAGCAACTGGCTGATGCGCAGGCTCTGGGTGCCGGCGAAGGAGAAATCGAGCTTGCGGGCAATGCCGCGTTCGAACAGATCCAGATGCTCAGAGCGGCCGACGCTGGGCATGATCATGTGCAGGTCGTGGAGTTTTTCCGGGTCGGCTTTGGCCAGCGAACGCGAAAGGAAATCCGCCTGCTTCTGGTTGTTGCCCTCCAGCACCACACGGTCGCCGGGATGGATCAGCGCTTCAAGCGCGGCGACGATCTTGTCGGTGGGCAACACCACACCGTCGGCCAGCCCGCGCACCTTGTCGAGGCGGCGCTGCTTCTCATCGCGCCGCCGCGTCCAGCGCGAGTCGGGGGAAATTGTTGTTGTCATGCTCACTCCACGGGGTTCGCTGTCGTGGAGCTAAGGTAGGCGCGTGGGGTGGGGGCATCAATCAAGCACGGTGGTGAATCATTACGCTCAGAGTAATGGTCAAAAGCCCCTCACCCTAGCCCTCTCCCGGAGGGAGAGGGAACTGATTGGGGGATATTTTAGAAGTACGCCGACCTGATTTTGCTGTGTTGAATCCATAATCGACTCGGATTGTCAGGTCGATGTATGACGCCAGACACCTCGGTCGGCCCCCTCTCCCTCCGGGAGAGGGCTGGGGTGAGGGTCAGGCCGTTAAACCAGATCTGCCTCAACCAACAGTCGCTCCAACCCCAACAAATCCGGCACCTTCGCCACTTGTTCCCCCACCTGCACCGCCGCCTGCTCCAGCGCACACAACGGCACGTCGACATAGCTCAACTGGCTATCAAGCTTGTACGACCGCGGAATCCCCTGCACCAGCAGCGCAATGAACTTCAACTCCGGCAACCCACCGAGCGCATTCAAGATCACGATCCGAGCGCGCTCGCCAATCACAATTTTCTGCCCACACGCCGATTCAAAACTCAGCAACGGAATCCGCCGTTCACGCCACGTGACCCTGCCGAGATACCACGGCGGCGTATCCAGATCGAAGGCACTGGCCTGATAGTCGATCAGCTCAGCCACGGCGACGTTGGGCAGGATCAAATTGCGATCCGCCAACGGCAACAGCAGCCCGGTCAGTTGGCTACTGCGCTGATTGTGCCGGCGCTCATGCATGTTTCTTGCTCCATTGGGCAATGCTTTCGAGCAGCACCGATTCCTGGTACGGCTTGCCGAGGTAGTCGTTGACGCCGATGGCCATCGCACGATCACGGTGTTTCTGCCCGGTGCGCGAGGTGATCATGATGATCGGCAGGTGTTGCAGACGTTCGTCGTTGCGCACCTGGGTGGCGACTTCAAAGCCGTCCATGCGCGGCATTTCGATGTCGAGTAGCATCAGGTCGGGCATGTGTTCTTCGAGCAGTAGCATGGCGTCGACACCGTCCTTGGCGGTCAACACGTTCATGCCGTGGCGTTCGAGCAAACGGCTGGTGACCTTGCGCACGGTGACCGAGTCGTCGACCACCATCACCAGCAGCGGCTTGTGCGGTTCGCTGTCGATCTCCGGCAGCGTCGGCGTCTGCGCAACCCGCGCTTGCATCGCCCGAATCGGTGCGAGCAAATCGAGAATCAGCACCACCCGGCCATCACCGAGAATCGTCGCCCCGGACACACCCTGCACCGCCGCGAATTGCGCACCGAGGCTCTTGACCACGATCTCGCGAGTGCCGGCCATGGTGTCGACCTGCACGGCGATGCGCCGGTCGTTGTAGTGCACCAGCAGCACCGGCAATGGCAGGTTCTGCCCGAGCAGTTTCGGCCGTGGCGCAGTTTTCAGCAGTTCGCCGAGGTAGCACAGTTCATAGGTCTGGCCGCCGTATTGATAGCGCGGCGGATCCTGACGGAAGTGCCCTTCGAGATCATTCGGCAACACGCGAACAATGCCTTCGATGGTGTTCAGCGGAATCGCGTATTGATCCTCGCCACACTGCACCATCAACGCGCGGTTGACCGACACGGTGAAGGGCAGACGAATGCGGAAATGCACGCCCTGCCCCGGCACCGAGTCGATGCTCATGGTGCCGCCGAGTTGCCGCACTTCTTCGTGCACCACGTCCATGCCGACGCCACGCCCGGAAATCTGCGTAATTTTTTCCGCTGTGGAAAAGCCCGGCTGAAGGATGAACTGCAACACATCGCGGTCGCTGATCTCGGCATTCGGCGCGAGCAAACCACGCTTGATCGCCTTGTTGCGCACCGCTTCCAGTGGCACACCGGCGCCGTCATCGCGGATGTCGAAAACGATGTCGCCGCCCTCGCGAGACAGGTCGAGGCTGATCTGCCCTTGCGCCGGTTTACCCGCCGCCAGCCGCACTTCGGCGGACTCCAGACCATGATCGACGGCGTTGCGCAGCATGTGTTCCAGCGGCGCGGCCATGCGTTCGAGCACGTTGCGATCCATCTCGCCTTCGGCGTTGCCGACGACAAACGCGACGTCTTTGTTCAGCTCTTCGGCGACCTGACGGACGATGCGTTTCAGGCGCGGCAACATGCGCTCGAACGGCACCATGCGCGTGCGCATCAGGCCTTCCTGCAACTCGGTGTTGATACGGCCCTGTTGCTGCAACAAGTTCTCGGCGTCGTGGTTGCGGCGGTCGAGGGTTTCTTTCAGATCGAGCAAGTCAGAGGCCGATTCAAACAACGCCCGCGACAGTTGCTGCAACTGCGAATGGCGATCCATTTCCAGCGGATCGAATTCTTCGTAACCGAGGCGTTCGGCATCTGCTTGCTGGCGACTGAGAATCCGTCCCTGGGTTTCGGTGTCGAGACGGCGCAACTGATCGCGCATCCGTTCGATGGTGGTTTCCATCTCGTTCAGGGCAATCTGTGCGTCGTTGACTTGCTGCTCGATACGGCCCCGGAAGATCGAGGTTTCCCCGGCCAGATTGACCAGTTCATCAAGCAGTTCGGCGGAGACCTTGACCATGTCCGCGCCAACGTCGGCCGCCGGCGGTGCGGCCTCGGTTTTAGCTGCAACCGGCAGCAGCACCGGCGGCGTTTCAATGGTCGCCGGATGACTGAAATTCTGGATCGCATTGATCAGCCGATCGGCCGGCGGGCACGGTTGCCCGGCACGCACCGCATCGAGCATCTGCGCCAGTCGGTCATGCCCGCGCTGCACCAGCGCAAACAGTTCGGTCGAGGCTTGCAGCGAACCGGCCGACAGACTTTCGTAAAGGTATTCCAGCTCATGGGCGAGGTCGCCGATCGGGCCGATCTCGACCATCCGCGCGCCACCCTTGAGGGTGTGCAGATCGCGCAGCAGGGTTTCGATTTCCTGACGATTGCCCGGCTCGGCCTGCCAGCGCAGCAGCGCGGCGCCGGAGTTTTCAATGATGTCGAAACCTTCTTCGAGGAAGATCTCCAGCAGCTCCGGATCGTGACTGGCGCTGTCATGATCGGCGGTGGCTGGCGGCGTTTCGGCGATGCCTGGCCCCTGCCGCACTTGGCGGATCGCTTCAATCAGATCGTGCGCCGGCGTCAGTGGCTGATGGTTTTGCAACTGATCAAGCAACAGCGCCAAGCGGTCGTGACTCTTGAGCAGCAAGCGGCCCAGGGTTTCGCTGTAGTTGTAGCGACGATCGACCAGGCCTTCGTAGAGGCTTTCCAGCTCCTGAGCCAGATCGCCGATGGCCTCGACTTCAGCCATGCGCGCGCCGCCCTTGAGCGTGTGCAAATCGCGCTGCAAGGATGACAACGGCGCGCTGTTGTCCGGATCACTCAGCCAGCGCTGCAAGGCCTGGCCGGCGCTGTCGAGAATGTCCACGGCCTCTTCGAGGAAGATCTCGACGATCTCGTCGTCCGCTTCAAAAGCGCTGGCCGTTTGTTGCAGTTCGGCGGTGGCGCTGCCCAGTTCGCGGATGCTCAGGGTGCGGCTGCCGTCGCTGCGAATCAGGCCCATCGACGACGGGTCGAGGCTTTCATCGAGCAGATCATGCAACGCGCGGATTCGCTCAGGCTGCGGGGTGACTTCCTGGCCGGCAGCCAGTTCGTCGAGCATGTTGATCAGCGCTTCGTGGGCATTTTGCGCTTCGTGAAAAAACCGCTCGCTGACCGCCAGACTGCTTTCTTCGACGGCGCCGTAAAGATCGAGCAAAGCCTCGCACAACACATCGACCGGCAGCAGATCGGCGAGGTGCGCGCCCTCGCCCAGCGTGGTCAATTCATCGAGCAGCGCGCTGAGTTCCTGACGCTCGCCGGGGTGCTGCTGCCAGCGCTGCAACAGGCTTTCGGCGTCGAGGAGGATGTCCATGCCTTGGGCGAGAAAGTTGTTGATCAGTTGCGGGTCGCGCTTGATCCGCAGGCCGGTGTTCGGCGCATCGAGGATCGACGCCAGCCGCTCGGCCAGCAGTTCATCGGTGCGCTTGATCAGCGACTGCGCGCCGACAATCGGCGCCAGCGGATCGTGTTTGAGCTGACGCAAACCGACGCGAAACAAGCCCTCGGCTTCAAGGAGCAATTCCACTTCGTCGAGATCCAGCGGCAACTGGTGCGCCTTGAATTCGCGGGCCAGTTGATCGAGCGGCGCGGCCAGTTCGGCAATCGGCAACACGCCGGCCATCGACGCGCTGCCCTTGAGCGTGTGCAGGGCGCGCTGCAATTCGTCGCTGGCTTGCAACGGCACATGCTCGGCGGCTTGATCGAGGAAACGGTTGAGGCTGGCGAGGTGGGTTTCCGCTTCGTTGCGGAAGATCTCCAGCAACAGTGGATCAAGCGCCGCGACATCGTCGACGTCTTCAGCGGCCATCGGCTCGTCACCCTTGGCCAAGGCGTGCGCGCGGGCGGCGAGTTGATCGACATCGCTGCGCTGACGCTGGCGGTTGATGGCGAATTCGCTGATCAGTTCCGGCAGCAACAGCACCGTGTCGGTCAGCAGTTGCTGCACCACGGAGCCGGGTTCGACGCTTTGTTCGAGCACGCGATTGAGCAGGTTTTCCACCGACCAGGCCAGTTCACCGAGGATCAACGCGCGCACCATACGCCCGCTGCCCTTCAAGGTGTGGAAGGCGCGGCGCAGTTCAGTCAGCGCATCGCGATCCTGCGGATTGGCAGCCCAGCGCGGCAGGTATTCGTGGAGGACTTCGAGGACTTCATCGGTCTCTTCGAGGAACACTTCGCGCAGCTCATCATCGACCGGTTCTTCATCGGCCGGCGGCGGCATCAGGCTGCCGGGAGTGATCAGCGCCGGAGGGTTTAGCGCCGACACCGGGCTGGCCAAAACATCGGCCAGCGACTGCACGATGTCCGGATCGTCAAGCGCCTGCATGTCCTGCATCACCAACGCTTCGCTAGGGCTGAGCACATCCTCGAGCACGGGAACATGCGGCTCATTTGGAAAGAACCCCAGGCTGGCGAGGGATTTCTGCGCGACATCCAGCAGTTGTTCGCCCGGTGCCTGCGGGTCGTCGCTCAAGCGTTCAAGGTAATACTCAAGGCTGCTGATGACATCGGCCAGATGATCCAATTGCTCCCAACCCGGTTCGTGCGGATCGAGCAACAAATGTTCGCGGATAAAACCGTTGCAGGCCTCGATCAGACTCGCCGCGCGGTTCAGCGGAATCATCGCCAGTGCACCGCGCACTTGAGTCAGCAGCGCCGGCAACGGTTGCAGGTGCTGGCGATCCCAATCGGCGTCGATGTAGTCGACGATCATGTCCTTGGCCTGTTGCAGGCAGATGCGCGCTTCCTTGATGACGATCTGATGGATCTGCGTCAGGTCGGTGGTCGGCAGGCGCGCGTCTTCCGGGCTTTCCGGCTCGACGGTGCCGACCATCCCGGCCAGCGTCGCCTCGACGTAGAGCAAGGCGCCGGCGACGTCCATCAGGATCGCGTCGTTCGGTTCGCGCTGGCCCTGGGCAAGGCTGAGCACCACCGCCAATTGATCGATGATGACTTTGCGCGGCTGACCGAATCCGAGCACGGCGAGGGTGTCGGCGATTTGTCGCAGCGGCGCGAGCAGGCTTTCCAGATCCGAAGTGTGCTGGCGGTCGCTGCGCACGAACAGGTCGAGGCGCTCCTTGACTCGCACCAGCTCTTCGCACAATGCCGCCAACACCGAGCGCATCGCATCGCGGTCAGGACCAGCGAGGCGCGCGCGTTCTTCATCGACCATCGCGCTGTCGGGCAGCGCGTCGTCCAGGGAGTAGCGATCTTTCATGGTCAGCATCTGCCCGGTGGGATGTTCGGCTTTGGCAATATAGAACAACAGGCTTTTCAGCAGCTCCGGCGGTGGCGGCTGGTTGAGGCCGGCCATGCCTTGATCGAGCAGACGCTTTAGCTCTTTGTCGGCGTCCTTGAACAGGCTGCGCAGCGCCGGGCTGTTGGCGATCACGCCTTCGCGCATGCCTTCGACCAGCGCCGAGGCGACTTGCCACAACGGACTCAGCGGTGTGTCGCCGCTTAACGCTTCGAGGCGGGTGAAGACTTTCACCAGATAACCGAGGTGGGTCTGGTCGTCCTGTTCACGCAGCAAACCGACCAGGGCCATTTGCAGTGTCTGCCGGAGTTTGCGCAGCACGTTCGGCAACTCTGGCGGTTCCAGCAGCGCCAAGGCCTCTGCGCTCAGCGGCGGCAGCTCGGGCAGTTGCGGGCTGAACAGGCTGGTTTCTGATAACAGGCTTTCGCCACGGGCGCTGCGCAGATCGTTGATCAGCGGCAGCACCACCAGCGGTAAATCACGCCGGGCGCTTTGCACGCGGTCGAGGTAGATCGGCAATTGCCCGAGCGCTTGCAGCAACAGATGCAGCGCTTCGTCGCGATCGCTGACGCGCTCTTGCTGCAGGGCTTCGACCAGATGTTCCATCTCTTCGGCGAGCAAAGCTGCGCCGTAGAATTCGACCATCTGCAGGCTGCCGTGCACCTGATGGATGTAATCCAGGCACTCGTCCAGCCCCGGAAAAGCCTGCGGGTCATCGAGCACGGCTTCAATCGCCTGATGCGCCTGTTTCAGCGTTTCGGCAATTTCGCCTTTGACCCATTCGAGGGCCACATAGTCGTGCCGATCACCCATAACCACTCCACTCACGCTTTGTCTTTCGCCGCCGGCAAGGTGAATCCGGACACCGAGCGCCGCAGCTGGCTGGCCATTTTCGTCAGGTTGCCGATGCTCTCAGCGGTAGCGGTGGAGCCGGACGAGGTCTGCGAGGTGATCTGCTGGATCACATTCATCGTCAGGGAAATCTGCCCGGCCGACGTCGTCTGCTGCTGCGCCGCGTTGGAGATGCTTTGAATCAGCGCCGCGAGGGTTTTCGACACGCCTTCGATTTCTTCCAGGGCCACACCGGCATCCTGCGCCAGTCGCGCGCCGCGCACCACTTCGGTGGTGGTTTGCTCCATGGAAATAACGGCTTCATTGGTGTCGGTCTGAATCGCCCGCACCAGGGTTTCGATCTGCCGAGTGGCGGCGGACGAACGCTCGGCCAACCGTTGCACTTCGTCGGCAACCACAGCAAAACCGCGCCCGGCATCACCGGCCATCGACGCCTGAATCGCCGCGTTGAGGGCGAGGATGTTGGTCTGATCCGCGATGTCATCGATCAGGCTGACGATATCGCCGATTTCCTGCGACGACTCGCCGAGACGCTTGATGCGCTTGGCGGTGTCCTGAATCTGTTCGCGAATGTTGTCCATGCCGTGGATGGTGTTGTGCACCACCTCGTTGCCTTTGTTGGCGATCTCCACGGAACGCTCGGCTACCGCCGAAGACTCGGCGGCGTTGGCCGAGACCTGATCGATGGATTCGGCCATGTCGCTGATCGCCGTCGAGGCTTCGGAAATCTGCTGGGCCTGATGTTCCGAAGCCTGCGCCAGGTGCATGGCGGTGGCCTGGGTTTCCTGCACGGCGGCGGCGACCTGGCCGGCGGTGAGGTTGATGGTGGCGACCAGATCGCGCAGTTGGTCGACGGAATAATTGATCGAGTCGGCGATGGTGCCGGTGAAGTCTTCGGTCACCGAGGCGGTCACGGTGAGGTCGCCGTCGGCAAGGTCTTCGATTTCGTCGAGCAGGCGCATGATCGCGTTCTGGTTGCGCTCGTTCTTCTCGGCGGTTTCGCGCAGTTGCCGGTTGGTTTCGCGCACCATGACCATGCCGATCAGGATGATCGAGGCCAGTGCCAGCAAACCGAGGACGTAGCCGCCGATGGTGTCGGTGTTGCGCCCGCCCGCGAGGTTTTCAAAACCGGTGGCCAGGTGCGAGGCTTCGTCGAGCAGGGTTTGCGAGAGGCTGAAGATATTGCTCGCCGATTCGCGAACCTTGAACAGCTCGGGCGAGGTTTCGAGGATTTCATCGACGGAACCGGAGACGAACTGGAACAGCTCGGAGATTTCGCTCAAACGCGCGCGCGCGTCACGGTCTTCGACCTGAGTGATTTTCAGCGTCGGGTTGCCTTGCAGCATGCCATTGAGCACTTGGCCGAAACGGGTAGCGTCGCGGCCAAAGGCATCGGCGGCTTGCTGCGAGTTTTCGTCACCGGCGAGCACGGTGTTGACCGCGCCAAGGATGCGCTCGGCCAGCAACGACTGACGTTGGGCCATCGCTACTTGTGCAGCCGGGGCACCACGCTGGAGGAGGATTTCGACGACTTTTTCGTATTCGATCTGCAACTGCGGCACGGTTTCAGCGAGGGTAGCGGCGACTTGATGCAGCGACAGCACGGTCTGTTCGCTGGAGAGAATCGCGTCGGTGTTTTTCAGCAGGCGTTCCCAGTCCAGCTGCACGGCGCGCATTTCCGGGCGCACGGTGGCGGGGGCTGGCGGCAGGCCGGTGACCGGGTCGCCCTTCTTCAGGTAACCCCAGCGCAGGGCGAAATCGTTGCGCGCATCGCTGAGCAACTTGAACGCCGCAGCTTTGCCGGCGGCGGCTTCGGTGGCGTTTTTGGCGATGCGTTGCGAGAGCACGCGCAGCTCACCGGCGTGGCCGATGTACTGTTTGTCGTAGTTCGCCTGGGTGTTGAGGTAAGCGAAGTTGGCGAACAGCAGCATGATGAACACGATCAGTGCGATGAACAGCACGATGATCTGCGAGCGACTGCGCGATCCTTCCGCCGGCTTGCCTGTTTTTGCTTTTATCATCGGTCCTCGCCTTGGGAACGGTTCACTTACCCTGTAGGAGCTGAGCTTGCTCGCGAAAGCGGTGGGTCAGCCAACATTGATTGCACCTGACACGCCCTCTTCGCGAGCAAGCTCGGCTCCTACAAGGGACGGTGTTGAATCTGTTATATCGCGACGCTCATGAACACCGGGGATTTCGCCAGCGCGAACAGGCTGAACACCCGCCAGTTCTGCTCGCGCCGAAAATAGCCTTTGACGAACTCGGCCTTGGAGCCCTGGCGCTTGCTGATCGAAATCGGTTCGAAGCTGTCCTGTTCAAAGTGCTGCAAGCCAATAACCTCATCGACCATCAGCCCGGCAAACACGTCCCCATGCTCCACCACCAACACCCGCCGCTGTTTGCGCAGCGGCGACAGTTCATGCCCGAAGAAACCACACAAATCCATGATCGGCAGTAGCCGCCCGCGCAGATTAGCCACGCCTTTGACCCACGGCTTGACCCCGGGCAACTGGGTGAAGCGCGGTTCGTGCAGCACTTCGCTGACTTCGCCCATCGGCGCCACATACCAGTGTTCGCCGAGGCGAAAGCCGATGCCGCTCCAGCGATCCTGGCGCGCCGGTTGCGACGGCAAGTCCGCCGCCAGCAAGCGGCAGCGCTGGTCGATCTGCCAGAGCAGTTCGAACGCGGTCAGCGATTCGCTCATGGTTGCGCGATCAGCCTTTGAGTACGTTGTTCAGGGTCTTGATCAGGGTGTCTTCGTCGACCGGTTTGGTCAGGTAGTCCTTGGCGCCCTGACGGGTGCCCCAGACCTTGTCGGTTTCCTGATCCTTGGTGGTGATAATGATCACCGGGATGTGCGTGGTGTCGGCATCCTTGGTCAACTGGCGGGTTGCCTGAAAACCGTTGAGGCCGGGCATGACGATGTCCATCAGTACCGCGTCAGGTTTTTCCTGCCGGGCCAGGGCCACGCCGTCCGCGCCGTTTTCGGCCTTCAACACTTCATGGCCGTGCTTTTCCAGCATGCCGGTGAGTTTGTACATTTCAGTCGGCGAATCATCGACGATCAGGATACGTGCCATGGTTTTCCCCATTTTTCTTGTCGACGCCCGGCCCGCTGACCGCGCGTCTCTGTACGTGTCTTACTGCGGCAAAACGGCGGCAAAGCCCGGAACATGGGCCTGAATCGCGTTGAGCAGTTCTTCCTTGCTGAAAGGCTTGGTCAAAAATTGATCAGAACCGACAATCCGCCCCTTGGCCTTGTCGAACAGCCCGTCGCGCGATGACAACATGATCACCGGTGTCGCCTTGAACGCGCTGTTGTTCTTGATTAAAGCGCAGGTCTGATAACCATCCAGACGCGGCATCATGATGTCGACAAAAATGATCCCGGGGTGGTTATCGGCGATCTTGGCCAGGGCGTCGAAACCGTCGATCGCCGTGATCACTTCGCAACCGACATTCTTCAACAATGTTTCGGCGGTGCGACGAATCGTTTTCGAGTCGTCGATCACCATGACCTTCAAGGCGCTGGACTGCTGTTCCATAAGAGGGCTCTACCGTCGCCTTTGCGAATCAAATTGTCCGTTTTGCTATGAGTAATGGCCGGAAACCCTTGATGCTTAAGGGCCAGCACGATATGCCAGCCTTTTTAGCACAGTCTCCAGATCCAATCTATCGACGGGTTTTCCCTTGACCGAAAACCCACCCGGCGCCACTCTGGCGGCACTTTTTCAATACCGATCCGGTAGCCAATTTTCGAGGAAAACCCAATGAGCGTTCGCGTCGGGATTGTCATGGACCCTATCGCCAGCATCTCCTATAAAAAGGATAGCTCGCTGGCCATGCTGCTGGCCGCGCAAAAGCGTGGCTGGGAACTGTTCTATATGGAACAGCGCGACCTGTATCAGGGCGAAGGTCAGGCGCGGGCGCGCATGAAGCCGCTGAAAGTCTTCGCCAACCCGGAAAAATGGTTCGAACTGGACGCCGAGCAGGACAACCTGCTGAGCGATCTGGACGTGATCCTGATGCGCAAGGATCCGCCGTTCGACATGGAGTTCGTTTACTCCACCTACCTGCTCGAACAGGCCGAAACCGCCGGCGTACTGGTGGTGAACAAGCCGCAGAGCCTGCGCGACTGCAATGAAAAGCTGTTTGCCACGCTATTCCCGCAGTGCACGCCGCCAACCATCGTCAGCCGCCGTGCCGATGTGCTGCGCGAATTTGCCGCCAAACATGGCGACGTGATCCTCAAGCCGCTGGACGGCATGGGCGGCACTTCAATCTTCCGTCACCGCGCGGGCGACCCGAACCTGTCGGTGATTCTGGAAACCCTGACCGCCCTCGGTGGCCAGCAGATCATGGGCCAGGCCTACCTGCCAGCGATCAAGGACGGCGACAAACGCATCCTGATGATCGACGGCGAGCCGGTGGATTACTGCCTGGCACGCATTCCGGCGCAGGGCGAAACCCGTGGCAACCTCGCCGCCGGTGGCCGTGGCGAAGCGCGTCCGCTGACCGAGAAAGATCGCTGGATCGCCGCCCAAGTCGGCCCGACCCTGCGTGAGAAGGGCCTGCTGTTCGTCGGTCTCGACGTGATCGGCGAGAGCCTCACCGAAATCAACGTGACCAGCCCGACCTGCATCCGTGAAATCGACAATGCGTTTGGCACTGATATCGGCGGCATGCTCATGGATGCCATCGAAAGCAAGCTGCAAGCCTCTAGCCGTAAGCCGCAAGCCTGACGGCCAGCTACAAGCCGCAAGCCATGAGCTACAAGCTTTTACTTGCAGCTTGCCGCTCGAAACTTGCAGCTGCCCTTATGTCGCTTGCCGCTTGAAGCTTGCAGCTAAAAACCAACATTGCGTTATCATGCCGAGCCCGTAAAAACGCGATGTTGGTTTTTCTGTCATGACCCTCCCGTCCGATCTGCCCGCTGAACTCGCCCATCGTGGCGTGCGCCCGGCCGATCGCCTCGGTTTTACCCTATTCCTTGCGGCGCTGATTCATTTGGCGTTGCTGCTTGGCGTCGGCTTCACGATGGTCGAGCCCAAGCAAATCAGCAAAACCCTGGAAATTACCCTCGCCACTTTCAAGAGCGATAAGAAGCCGGAGAAGGCGGATTTTCTCGCTCAGGAAAATCAGGAAGGCAGCGGCACGCTGGACAAGAAGGCGATCCCGAAAACCACTGAAGTGGCGCCGTTCCAGGACAATCAGGTCAAAAAAGTCACGCCGCCACCGGCCGCCAAGCCGGAAGTGCAGGAAGCCGCGCCCAAAGCAGCGGTGACCACGGTGGCACCGAAGCCGAAAAAGGCACCGACCAAGAAAGAAGAAACCAAGACTGAAGTGAAACCGTCGGTCGACGCGCCGACGTTCGACAGTTCGCAGCTGTCCAGCGACATCGCCAGCCTTGAAGCCGAACTGGCC
Organism: Pseudomonas sp. NPDC088429; assembly: GCF_044753305.1. NCBI lineage: Bacteria > Pseudomonadati > Pseudomonadota > Gammaproteobacteria > Pseudomonadales > Pseudomonadaceae > Pseudomonas > Pseudomonas sp. NPDC088429. The sequence goes on from NZ_JBIVMX010000031.1 coordinate 32,533, forward strand.
AAAGAACAACAGCTGTACGCCAAACGCCCGCGCATTCATCGCTTGAGCGCTGCGTCGACCATGCGCGACAAGGGCGCCTGGTACAAAGACGAATGGCGCAAGAAGGTCGAGCGCATCGGTAACCTGAATTATCCCGACGAAGCGCGGCGCAAGCAGATCTACGGCAATTTGCGCCTGATGGTTTCGATCAACCGCGACGGCTCGCTGTATGAAGTGTTGGTGCTGGAATCGTCTGGCCAGCCGCTGCTGGACCAAGCGGCGCAGCGCATCGTCCGGTTAGCGGCGCCGTTTGCACCGTTTACCGGCGACCTGTCGGACATCGACCGCCTGGAAATCATCCGCACCTGGAAATTCGCCCGCGGCGACCGCTTGTCCAGCAATTAGGGGCAAGATCAAAAGATCGCAGCCTTCGGCAGCTCCTACAGTTTGGCCTGTGCTCCCCTGTAGGAGCTGCCGAAGGCTGCGATCTTTTGGCGGCTTCAGCTTGTCAGTTTGCCCCCCGAACGCCACACTAGCGCACATGAAAAACGTCAGCCCCAGCTACCTCAAGCATCACTTCCTGATCGCCATGCCTCACATGGCCGACCCGAACTTTGCCCATACCTTGACCTACATCGTCGAGCACACGGCCAATGGCGCGATGGGGATTGTGGTCAATCGACCGCAAGAGCTGAATCTGGCCGACATTCTCGAGCAACTGCGCCCGGACATCGACCCGCCAGCACTCTGCCAGCACGTGCCGATCTTCATCGGCGGGCCGGTACAGACTGATCGCGGTTTTGTCCTGCACCCGGCCGGCAAAACCTTCCAGGCCACCGCACAGCTGGACGGCGACCTGTCGCTGTCGACCTCGCAAGACGTGCTGTTCGCCATCGCGGACGGCGTCGGCCCGGCGAAAAGCCTGATCGCCCTCGGCTATGCGGGTTGGGAAGCCGGGCAACTGGAAGCGGAAATGGCCGACAACGCCTGGCTGACCTGCCCGTACGACGCCGACATCCTCTTCAACACCAGCAGCGAACTGCGCCTCGAAGCGGCAGCCAAGCACTTGGGGATCAACCTCAGCCTGCTGACCAGCCAGGCAGGTCACGCCTGATGGCGCTGCGTCTGATTCTCGGCTTTGACTACGGCACCAAACAGATCGGCGTTGCCGTCGGTCAGGTAATCACTGGCCAAGCCCGCGAGCTGTGCACCTTGAAGGCACAGAACGGCGTTCCCGACTGGAACCAGGTCGAAGCGCTTATAAAAGAATGGAAACCCGACGCCGTGGTCGTCGGCCTGCCGCTGAACATGGACGGCACGCCGAGTGACATGTGCGTACGCGCCGAGAAATTCGCCCGCCGCCTCAATGGCCGCTTCAATGTGCCCTTCTATACCCACGACGAACGCCTGACCACCTTCGAGGCCAAAGGCGAGCGACTGGCCCGTGGCGGCCAAAAAGGCAGTTACCGCGACAACCCGGTGGACGCCATCGCTGCCGCGCTGCTGTTGCAGGGCTGGCTTGATGAAAACACTGCATTATTTGAATCCTGACAAGCGCTTCGGCGCTTTTCTTTTGAGTGAAAAACCGAGTCGTGTCCAAGGATCCGACTCGCCCCCAACAAGGAGCAACCATGAGCCTGCCAAATCCCGCCGATCTGATCAGTCAGATGGCGACCCGCCTCAAGGCGCACCTTGCCCAGCGTGACATCACTGAACCGCGCTACATCGGCATCCGCACCGGCGGCATCTGGGTCGCGCAGGCCTTGCTCAAGGAACTGGGCAGCGACGCGCCACTGGGCACGCTCGACGTGTCCTTCTACCGCGACGACTTCAGCCAGAACGGCCTGCACCCACAAGTGCGCCCGTCCGCCCTGCCCTTCGAGATCGAAGGCCAGCATCTGGTGCTGATTGACGACGTCTTGATGAGCGGCCGCACCATCCGCGCCGCCATGAACGAATTGTTCGACTACGGCCGCCCGGCCAGCGTGACTCTGGTCTGCCTGCTGGACCTGGACGCCGGTGAGCTGCCGATCCGCCCGAATGTGGTCGGCGCGACCTTGGCGCTGGCCGCTCACGAACGGGTGAAGCTGTCCGGCCCCGAGCCGCTGACGCTCGAACTGCAAGACATGTCCCTTTAATCCGCCCTATTGAGAGTCCCCTTCGCGATGACGCCTCTAGATACCAAGCGCCCGCTGCAGCTCAATGATCAGGGCCAGCTGCGCCACTTCCTCTCGCTCGACGGCCTGAGCCGTGAGTTGCTGACGGAAATCCTCGACACTGCCGACTCGTTCCTCGAAGTCGGTGCCCGGGCGGTGAAGAAAGTCCCGTTGCTGCGCGGCAAGACCGTGTGCAACGTGTTCTTCGAAAACTCCACGCGCACCCGCACCACCTTCGAACTGGCGGCCCAGCGGCTGTCGGCGGACGTGATCACCCTGAACGTATCGACCTCGTCGGCGAGCAAGGGTGAAACGCTGCTCGACACCCTGCGCAACCTCGAAGCCATGGCCGCCGACATGTTCGTCGTGCGCCACGGTGATTCCGGCGCTGCGCACTTCATCGCCGAACACGTTTGCCCGCAAGTGGCGATCATCAACGGCGGCGACGGCCGTCACGCGCACCCGACGCAGGGCATGCTCGACATGCTCACCATTCGTCGGCACAAGGGCGGCTTTGAAAACCTCTCGGTGGCCATCGTCGGCGACATCCTGCACTCGCGGGTCGCACGCTCGAACATGCTCGCCCTGAAAACCCTCGGTTGCCCGGACATCCGCGTGATCGCGCCGAAAACCCTCCTGCCGATCGGCATCGAGCAATACGGCGTGAAGGTCTACACCGACATGACCGAAGGCCTGAAAGACGTCGACGTGGTGATCATGTTGCGCCTGCAGCGTGAGCGCATGACCGGCGGCCTGTTGCCGAGCGAAGGCGAGTTCTACCGTTTGTTCGGCCTGACCACAGCACGTCTGGCCGGGGCCAAACCCGATTGCATCGTCATGCACCCGGGGCCGATCAACCGTGGCGTGGAAATCGAGTCCGCAGTGGCCGACGGCCCGCACTCGGTGATCCTCAATCAGGTTACCTACGGCATCGCAATTCGTATGGCTGTGCTGTCCATGGCCATGAGCGGACAAACCGCGCAGCGTCAATTCGAGCAGGAGAACGCCCAGTGAAGCTCAGCATTCTCGGCGCACGCGTCATCGATCCAAGCAGCGGCCTGGATCAAGTCACCGACATTCACGTTGAAGCCTGCAAGATCGTCGCCCTCGGCGCCGCTCCAGCGGGTTTCACGGCAGTAGAAACCATCGACGCCCAAGGCCTTGTCGCCGCTCCGGGGTTGGTCGATCTGAACGTGGCCCTGCGCGAGCCGGGTTACAGCCGCAAAGGCTCGATCATCAGCGAAACCCGCGCCGCCGCTGCCGGTGGCGTGACCAGCCTGTGCTGCCCGCCGAAAACCAAACCGGTGCTCGACACCTCCGCCGTGGCCGAGCTGATCCTCGATCGCGCCCGCGAGGCCGGCAACACCAAGGTGTTCCCGATTGGCGCGCTGAGCAAAGGTCTGGACGGCGAGCAACTGGCTGAACTGGTGGCGCTGCGCGACGCTGGTTGTGTGGCGTTCGGCAACGGTCTGGAGAGCTTCCGCAATACCCGCACGCTGTGCCGGGCGCTGGAATATGCGGCGACGTTTGATCTGACGGTGATTTTCAACTCGCAGGATCATGATCTGGCCGAAGGTGGTTTGGCTCACGAAGGCGCGGTGGCCAGCTTTCTCGGTCTGCCGGGGATTCCGGAAACCGCTGAGACTGTGGCGCTGGCCCGCGATCTGCTGCTGGTCGAGCAATCCGGCGTGCGCGCGCACTTCAGCCAACTGACCAGCGCGCGCGGCGTTGCCCTGATTGCTCAGGCCCAGGCCCGTGGTTTGAAGGTGACGGCGGATGTCGCGTTGTATCAGCTGATTCTGACCGACGAAGCATTGATCGACTTCAGCAGCCTCTATCACGTGCAACCGCCGCTGCGTACCCGCGCTGACCGCGACGGTCTGCGTGAAGCGGTGAAATCCGGGGTGATCTCGGCGATTTCCAGCCATCACCAGCCACACGAACGTGACGCCAAACTGGCACCGTTCGGCGCGACCGAGCCGGGCATCAGCAGCGTTGAGTTGTTGCTGCCATTGGCGATGACGCTGGTGGAGGATGGTTTGCTCGATCTGCCGACCTTGCTCGCGCGTCTGAGTGCTGGCCCGGCTGAGGCGTTGCGCCTGCCGGCGGGCAAGCTGGCGGTGGGTGGGGCGGCGGATATCGTGCTGTTCGACCCGCAGGCATCGACGGTGGCCGGTGAGAACTGGCTGTCGAAGGGCGAGAACTGCCCGTTCCTGGGGCACAGTCTGCCGGGTGTGGTTCGCTATACGCTGGTGGATGGGCGGATTAGCCACCAGGCTTGATACCGAGTTGTCCCAATCGCGAGCAAGCTTTGCTCCTACAGAAGATCGGTTTCTGTAGGAGCAAAGCTTGCTCGCGATGGCTTATTGGAAAGCGCCGCGATTCTGCGCGTTACGCACCGAGACCTGATCATTCAGCGTCCAGAAGTCATACAGCACGCCAATAAAGAACAACCCGCCCGTGAGCAGATACACCAGCCCGCTGATCCATTTCCCCTGATACATCCGGTGCACCCCGAAGACCCCAAGGAACGTCAGCAGAATCCACGCGACGTTGTATTCGATCGGCCCTGCGGTAAAACGCAGATCGGCCTCACGATCCATCGCCGGGATCAGGAACAGGTCGATCAGCCAGCCGATGCCGAGCAAACCGAAGGTGAAAAACCAGATCGTCCCGGTCACCGGTTTGCCGTAATAGAAGCGGTGAGCGCCGGTGAAGCCAAGAATCCACAGCAGATAACCGATCACCTTGCTGTGCGTGTCCTGCGGTTGAGCAACCTGCTGATAGCGGTTCATGAATGACCTCATTTGCCTCGATAGATAAATATTTTCTGCATCTTTGTGACTTTTTTGTGTCGAGCCGACAAGTGGCTCTTCACTGTTACACATTGCGCAAAGCCTTGTGGGGCTTGGGTTCTGTCCGACAATTGAGTCAATTTGCCGCTTGTTGAGCGAAATTGACCACCGGGTTGAATCGACCAACGGCCTCGGAAGGGACAAAAAAGCTGTTATAAAGTTGCGCGCTACCACTTAAGAGCCACGCCTAATGCGACCATTTTTCAAGACATGGCTAACCATCTGCCTATTAATGCCACTGGCCGCCCACGCCACCAATCGTGAGCAACGTCTTCCTAACGTTAACGGCTTTACCCCTAAATCCCATGCTTCGGCTCCTTCGAGCAAAAGCAGCAAAAGCAAAACCACCACGCTGAGCAGCAAGAACCACAGCAAGCTGGTGCCACCGATGGCGAGCAAGGAGAGCAGCAACGTGCTCAGCCGCGCTGTAAACGTCCTCGGTACACCTTATCGTTGGGGCGGCAGCAGCCCAAGTAAAGGCTTCGATTGCAGCGGTCTGGTGAAATACGCGTTTAACGACGCCACATTCGACCTGCCACGCACTTCCAACGCCATGGCCAGCGGTCATGGGGTGAAAGTCGAGCGCAACGATCTCAAGCCCGGTGACCTGATCTTTTTCAACATCAAGAGCCGTCGAGTCAACCACGTTGCCATCTACCTGGGCAATGATCGCTTTATCCATGCGCCGCGTCGTGGCAAGTCGGTGAGCATCGATACGCTGAACAAGCCGTATTGGGAAAAGCATTACGTCGTCGCCAAGCGCGTATTGCCTAATGAACCGGCCAGCAAGCAATTGCGCGTTGTTCAGCGCTGATCTGATTCAGCTTTAAACGCGACATACAAAAACGCCCCGATCATTGCTGATCGGGGCGTTTTTTATTGCCTGTTCGCCGGTTACGCAGCGATCGACAACTTGAGCTTGTTCATCGCGCTCTTCTCGAGCTGACGGATACGCTCAGCCGACACGTTGTACTTCTGCGCCAGGTCGTGCAGCGTGGCTTTCTCTTCTGCCAGCCAGCGCTGATAGAGGATGTCACGGCTGCGTTCGTCCAGCACTTCGAGTGCTTCGTGCAGGTTGTTGTTGGAGTTGTCGCTCCAGTCGGCATCTTCCAGTTGACGCGCCGGGTCGTACCGGTGGTCTTCCAGATAGTTGGCCGGCGACTGGAAAGCGCTGTCGTCGTCGGCTTCAGCAGCCGGGTCGAAGGCCATGTCATGGCCGGTCAGGCGACTTTCCATCTCGCGCACTTCACGCGGTTCCACACCGAGGCTTTCCGCCACACGGTGGACTTCCTCGTTGTTCAGCCACGCCAGACGTTTCTTCTGGCTGCGCAGGTTGAAGAACAGCTTGCGCTGGGCCTTGGTGGTCGCGACTTTCACAATGCGCCAGTTGCGCAGGATGAACTCGTGAATTTCCGCCTTGATCCAGTGCACGGCGAACGACACCAGACGCACACCCATTTCCGGGTTGAAGCGCTTGACCGCCTTCATCAGGCCGACGTTACCTTCCTGGATCAGGTCAGCCTGAGCCAGACCGTAGCCGGAATAGCTACGGGCAATGTGTACAACAAAACGCAGGTGGGCGAGCACCATCTGCCGAGCCGCCCCCAAATCCTGCTCATAGTAGAGACTCTCGGCCAGTTCACGCTCCTGCTCCGGCGTCAGCAATGGAATGCTGTTGACGGTGTGCACGTAAGCTTCCAGGTTCGCACCCGGAACCAACGCATACGCAGGTTGCAAAGAATTGGTCATACGAAAAAACCTCCGACTTACATACTCGTGCTTCTCAGCACTGCGAAAAATTGACCGGGAATTCAAACGAGAGTTCCCATAAAAACCGCGAGGTCAATCACGCGCAAAAAAGATTCTACTTCGGCGCCAGCTCCCTGAGATGACGTGCGACTGCAATCCATGCACCGATATAACCCAACAGCACCGCGCCAAGCAAGAGCGACAGACCGTCGGCAACTGGCACGCCGGCCAGTGCGAAATCACTGCCGTACAACCCGGCCAGCCCAACCACCGCATCGTTCAGCCAGTTCAGGCCGAACGCCAATACACCCCAGGACAACAGCCCCGCACCGAAGCCATACAACGCCCCCATATAGAGGAAGGGACGTCGCACATAACTGTCAGTGCCGCCGACGAGTTTAATCACTTCTATCTCGGTGCGGCGGTTTTCAATATGAAGACGAATGGTATTGCCTATCACCAAAAGTAATGCAGAAACCAACAGCACCGTCAGACCGAAGACAAAACGATCGCCGAGCTTGAGGATGGCGGCCAGACGCTCGACCCAGACTAGATCAAGTTGCGCCTGTTGTACCTTGGGCAGCTCGGAAAGTTTTTGTCTTAATGCTTCCAGGGTTGGCTTGTCGACTTCGTTCGGCGTCACTAGCACCACACCCGGCAATGGGTTCTCAGGCAGCTCGCGCAGGGCTTCGCCCAGTCCGGACTGTTGCTGGAATTCTTCCAGCGCCTGATCACGGCCGACATATTCAGCATCAGCAACGCCGGGCATGCCTTTGATCTGCTCGCGTAACGACTCGCCCTGCTCCGGGCTCGCGTCGAGTTGCAGATACAACGAGATCTGCGCCGCACGCTGCCACGAACCACCGAGACGCTCGACGTTGTTCAGCAGCAACGACAAGCCCATTGGCAGGCTCAAGGCCACGGCCATCACCATGCACGTGAAAAAGCTGCCAATCGGCTGCTTGCCGAGGCGACGCAGGCTGTCGAGCAGGCTGGCGCGATGGCTTTCGATCCACGCGCGGAACAGCGTGGCGAAGTCCGGGCCATCGTCATCGTCGTGCTTTTTCTTCTTTTGCGGCTGCGGATCGGCGGCTTTCGGCGCCACGCGCTCGGAAACCTTGGGGCTGCGCGTCGCACTCATACCCCAGCCTCCCCGTCGCCGATCAATCGGCCACGTTGCAGGGTTAGCATGCGGTGCCGCATGCGCGCGATCAGTGCCAGGTCGTGACTGGCGATCAGCACGCTGGTGCCCAGCCGGTTGATGTCTTCGAACACGCCCATGATTTCCGCGGCCAGACGCGGGTCGAGGTTACCGGTCGGTTCGTCCGCCAGCAGCAAGGCTGGGCGGTGGACGATGGCGCGGGCGATGCCGACGCGCTGTTGCTGACCGGTCGACAGATCGCCTGGGTACAGATCGGTTTTATCCGACAGCGCCACACGCTCCAGCGCCGAATCGACACGCTTGGCGATTTCGGCCTTGGACAGCCCGAGAATCTGCAGCGGCAACGCGACGTTGTTGAACACCGTGCGATCAAACAGCAACTGGTGATTCTGGAACACCACGCCGATCTGCCGGCGCAGGAACGGAATCTGCGCGTTGCTGATGGTGCTCAGGTCTTGCCCGGCCAGCAGCAATTTGCCGCTGGTCGGACGTTCCATCGCCAGCAACAGGCGCAATAACGTGGATTTACCGGCACCGGAGTGGCCGGTGACAAACAAGAACTCGCCACGACGGACTCGAAAGCTCAGCTCATGCAAGCCGACGTGACCGTTCGGGTAGCGTTTACCGACCTGTTCGAAACGAATCATGAACGCTCCCGCTCGGCAAAGAGTGCCTGGACAAAGGGTTCTGCTTCAAAAGTACGCAAGTCGTCGATGCCTTCACCGACGCCGATGTAGCGGATCGGCAAGCCGAACTGCTTGGCCAGGGCGAAAATCACGCCGCCCTTGGCAGTACCGTCGAGCTTGGTCAGCGCCAGACCGGTCAGTTCGACGGTCTGGTTGAATTGCTTGGCCTGATTGATGGCGTTCTGGCCAGTACCGGCATCGAGCACCAGCAGCACTTCGTGCGGCGCGTCGGCGTCGAGCTTGCCGATGACCCGGCGAACCTTTTTCAGCTCTTCCATCAGGTTGTCTTTGGTGTGCAGACGACCGGCGGTGTCAGCGATCAACACGTCGATGCCACGGGCCTTGGCGGCCTGCACGGCGTCGAAGATCACCGAGGCAGAGTCGGCGCCGGTGTGCTGAGCGATCACCGGAATCTTGTTGCGCTCGCCCCAGACCTGCAATTGCTCCACGGCAGCGGCGCGGAAGGTGTCACCGGCGGCGAGCATGACTTTCTTGCCTTCCAGTTGCAGCTTCTTCGCCAGTTTGCCGATGGTGGTGGTTTTGCCGGCGCCGTTGACGCCGACCACCAAAATCACGAATGGCTTGTTCTGCGAGGCGATTTTCAGCGGTTGTTCAACCGGTTTGAGCATCGCGGCCAGTTCGGCCTGCAGGGATTTGTACAGCGCGTCGGCGTCGGCCAGTTCTTTACGAGCGACCTTCTGGGTCAGGCGCTGGATGATCTGCGTGGTGGCTTCGACGCCCACGTCAGCGGTGAGCAGACGGGTTTCGAGGTCATCGAGCAGATCGTCGTCAATGGTTTTGCGACCGAGGAACAGGCTGGCCATGCCCTCGCCGATGCTGGCGCTGGTTTTCGACAGGCCTTGCTTGAGGCGGGCGAAGAAACCGGCTTTGGTTTCTTCGGTACGCGGGGCTTCGACGGGGGCTTCAGTGACCACTTCAACTGGCGCAACTGGCGCAACTGGCTCAGCGATAACCGGTGCAGGTAAAGGTGCAGGCTGTTGAACAACCGGCGCAACTGGCTCAACGAATACCGGGGCAACCGGCTCAGCAACCACCGGCGCAGGCTCGACAATCGGCTCAACCAGAGGCGCGGGAGCTACTTCCGGCTCAAACGCGACTGGCGCAGGAATCACCGGCGTAATGTGCGGCGCAGCCTCTTCAACCAACGCCACCGGCTCTTCCGCCACCGGCAAGGTAAGCCACGGCTCGGCCGCCGGGGTCAGCGGCAATTCCGCCGCTACTGGCACTTGCGGCTCGGGTTCCGGCTCAACCGGTTGCAACACCGGTTCGGCAAGCGGCAGAACGATCGGTGCCGGCTCTTCTTCTATTACCGGCGCCGGCGCGGGAGCGGGCTCAGGAATCGCGGGCGGCTGTTCGACGACGGGTTCCTGCGGTTTCTTACGCAGCCATCCGAACAGGCTTTTCTTCTCGCCAGCCGCAGCTGGGGTCTTCTTGTCGTCGTTGGAACCAAACATGGAGGACGGCTATCTCACGGTAGCGACGCGCCATAAGGGCGCCCCGGCAAATAAATATTCGATGCAGAACAGACTGTGTTTCATCCAGCTTGTTCACGCGCAACATTTTGTCGAGGCGCCAGAGGCACCTCAAAGGTCGATTAATACGAAGGACTGGAACGGCATCTTCGGCGAAAACGCAGAGTTTAGCTGACAAACTCAAAGCTTCTGCCGGGAACCCATACAACCTATCTACCGATCAGTGGCTTGATAGGCGTGGCCGCCAGTAAAACGGATCAGTATCCTAGCACCCTCTCGCCCGCCGACGCTAAGACCAAGCGGGCAGCCCAACAGGTTAAAAAACGAATGAATGCTCTAGCCCGCCGCGCCGCAGGCCTGCTGCTCAGCACAGTCTGCCTGCCCCTTTCGGCCCTGGCGGCCGACCCGCAACCGACCCACGAATTCACCCTCGACAACGGCCTCAAGGTCGTCGTGCGCGAAGACCATCGCGCGCCAGTGGTGGTCTCGCAGGTCTGGTACAAGGTCGGCTCCAGCTACGAAACCCCGGGCCAGACCGGTCTGTCTCACGCGCTTGAGCACATGATGTTCAAGGGCAGCGAGAAAGTCGGCCCCGGCGAAGCGTCGCTGATCCTGCGCGATCTGGGCGCCGAAGAGAACGCTTTCACCAGCGACGACTTCACCGCTTATTACCAGGTGCTGGCCCGCGACCGTCTGGGCGTAGCCTTTGAGCTGGAAGCCGACCGCATGGCCAATCTGCGCCTGCCGGCCGACGAGTTCGCCAAGGAGATCGAAGTCATCAAGGAAGAGCGCCGCTTGCGCACTGATGACAAGCCGATGTCCAAAGCCTACGAGCGCTACAAGGCCATGGCCTACCCGGCCAGCGGCTACCACACGCCGACCATCGGCTGGATGGCTGACCTCGACCGCATGAAGGTCGAAGAGCTGCGCCACTGGTACCAATCCTGGTACGTGCCGAACAACGCCACGTTGGTAGTAGTCGGCGACGTCACCCCGGACGAAGTGAAAACCCTCGCCCAACGCTACTTCGGCCCGATCGCCAAGCGCGACGTGCCTCCGGCGAAAAAACCGCTGGAACTGGCCGAACCCGGCGAACGCCAAATCACCCTGCACGTGCAGACACAACTGCCTAGCCTGATGCTCGGTTTCAACGTGCCAAGCATCGCCACCGCTGAAGACAAACGCTCGGTCAACGCCTTGCGCCTGATCTCGGCTTTGCTCGACGGCGGCTACAGCGGTCGCATCCCGACACAACTGGAGCGCGGCGAAGAACTGGTCTCCGGTGGTTCATCGAACTACGACGCCTACACCCGTGGCGACAGCCTGTTCACCCTCTCGGCAACGCCAAACACGCAGAAGAAAAAGACCATGGCGCAAGCCGAGGCCGGTCTGTGGAAACTGCTGGAACAGCTGAAAACCACCGCACCGTCCGCCGAAGAATTGGAGCGCGTGCGTGCCCAAGTGATTGCCGGCCTGGTCTTCGAACGTGATTCGATCACCAGCCAGGCCACTGCGATTGGCCAGCTGGAAACCGTCGGCCTGTCGTGGAAACTGATGGACACCGAACTTGCCGATCTGGAAAGCGTGACCCCGCAAGACATCCAGAACGCCGCCAAGCTGTATTTCACCCGCGAACGTCTCAGCGTCGCCCACGTCCTGCCACTGGAGACGACTCATGAGTGAGCGCAAAACCCCACGTTTGATGCTGCTGGGCCTGATCGCCGTGGCGGTGATCGGCTCTGCTGCTTTCTATCTGTCGCCAAGCGCTGACAGCAAGGCCAGCGAGACCAGCCAGAAGCTGCAATCGCTGGCCGAACTCGACGGCAAGGCCCCGGCCAGCCGCAAACTCGACGTGCAGACCTGGAACACCGCCGACGGCGCCAAAGTGCTGTTCGTTGAAGCCCATGAGCTGCCGATGTTCGACATGCGCCTGATCTTCGCCGCGGGCAGCAGCCAGGACGGCAGCGCCTCGGGTCTGGCAGTGCTGACCAACGCGATGCTCAACGAAGGTGTGGCTGGCAAAGACGTCGGCGCCATCGCCCAAGGCTTTGAAGGTCTTGGAGCAGATTTCGGCAACGGTGCTTTCAAAGACATGGCGCTGGCCTCGCTGCGCAGCCTGAGTGCCGCTGACAAACGCGAACCGGCACTGAAGCTGTTCTCGGAAGTGGTCGGCAAACCGACCTTCCCGGCTGACTCCTTTGCCCGCATCAAAAACCAGATGCTCGCCGGTTTCGAATACCAGAAGCAGAACCCCGGCAAACTCGCCAGTCTTGAGCTGATGAAGCGTCTGTACGGCGATCACCCGTACGCGCACTCGAGCGACGGCAATCCGCAAAGCGTGCCGAAGATCACCCTCGCGCAATTGCGTGAGTTCCACGCCAAGGCCTACGCGGCTGGCAACGTGGTGATTGCATTGGTCGGCGATTTGTCTCGCGCTGAGGCCGAGGCGATTGCCAATCAGGTTTCCTCAGCCCTGCCGAAAGGCCCGGCGCTGGCGAAGATCGCGCAGCCGCAGGAACCGAAAGCCAGCGTTAATCACATCGAGTTCCCGTCCAAGCAAACCAACCTGTTGCTCGCGCAACTGGGCATCGACCGTGACGATCCGGATTACGCGGCGCTGTCGATGGGCAACCAGATCCTCGGCGGCGGCGGTTTCGGTACACGCCTGATGAGCGAAGTGCGCGAGAAGCGTGGCCTGACTTACGGCGTGTATTCGGGTTTCAGCCCGATGCAGGTTCGCGGCCCGTTCATGATCAATCTGCAGACCCGCGCGGAAATGAGTGAAGGCACCCTGAAACTGGTGCAAGACGTGCTCGCCGACTACCTGAAAACCGGCCCGACGCAGAAAGAACTCGACGACGCCAAACGCGAACTGGCCGGCAGCTTCCCGCTGTCCACCGCGAGCAATGCTGATATCGTCGGCCAACTTGGCGCGATGGGCTTCTATAATCTGCCGTTGAGCTATCTGGACGATTTCATGCGTCAGTCGCAAAGCCTGACCGTGGAACAAGTCCGCGACGCCCTGAACAAACATCTGAGCACGGACAAAATGGTCATCGTCACCGCTGGCCCGACCGTGCCGCAAAAGCCGTTACCGGCCCCATCTGATAAACCTGCCGAGCAACCGCTCGGGGTTCCGGAGCATTAATGGCAACTCGTTCCCCTAAAAAGCCTGTGCACAACGTTCACAACGGTGTGAACCAGTTGCGCATCATTGGCGGTCAATGGCGCAGCCGCAAGCTGAGTTTCCCCGATGCGCCGGGCCTGCGCCCGACGCCGGATCGCGTGCGTGAAACCCTGTTCAACTGGCTCGCGCCGTACGTTGAAGGGGCCAAGGTACTCGACCCGTTCGCCGGCAGCGGCGCGCTGTTTCTCGAAGCGCTGTCCCGTGGCGCGGCCATGGGCCAGGCGCTGGACGCGAGCAACATTGCGGTGTCCAGCCTGAAGGAACACCTCGGCACCCTGCGCTGCACCAACGGCCAGGTGCAGACGGCGGACGCGCTGCGTTATCTGGAAACCCAGACCGCCAGTGCATACGACCTGGTGTTCCTCGACCCGCCGTTCAACCAGAACCTGCTGCCCGCCGTGTGCACCTTGCTCGAAGAACGTCAGTGGCTGGCCGCCGACTCGTGGATCTACACTGAAAGTGAAACGGCGCCATCGACGCTGGGCCTGCCGGGCAACTGGCGCCTGCACCGCGAACAGAAATCCGGCCGGGTTTACTACGCGCTGTGGCAACGTACGGCAGAAGTCGCCGCTTAACCCAAGGCGAGCAAAAACCTGTGGCGAGGGAGCTTGCTCCCGCTGGGCTGCACAGCAGTCAGAAAAAGGGCCGCTGCGTGCCCCGTCGGGAGCAAGCTCCCTCGCCACATTGAGCCTGTGTACTCTGGAAATTGACTAACAGCTTTGTGGGCCTCATCACATCGCTGCATCGAGAACCATCGTGTCCGCCTCTTCAGAACGCTTCATCCCCGCCCTCGGCCTCGGCAATCCGCACCTGCAAACCTTGTGGGGGCCGCTGTGGCGCAAAACCGTGCATATCCAGCGTGAGCGCGAGCGCTTTTGGCTTGAGGATGGTGACTTTCTTGACCTCGACTGGCATGGCCCGCACACGGCCGATGCGCCACTGGTGCTGGTGCTGCATGGCCTGACCGGTTCTTCCAATTCGCCTTATGTCGCCGGCGTGCAAAAAGCCTTGGCCGATCAAGGCTGGGCCAGCGTTGCGCTGAACTGGCGCGGTTGCTCGGGCGAACCGAATCTGCTGCCACGCAGCTACCACTCCGGCGCCAGCGAAGACCTCGCCGAAACCATCAAACACCTGCGCGCGAAACGACCGTTGGCGCCGTTGTACGCCGTCGGCTATTCGCTGGGTGGCAACGTATTGCTCAAACATCTGGGTGAAACCGGTAGCGCCAGTGGCGTGGTCGGTGCGGTGGCGGTATCGGTACCGTTCCGCCTCGACCAGTGCGCCGACCGTATCGGCCAGGGATTTTCCAAGGTGTATCAGGCGCACTTCATGCGCGAGATGGTCGCCTACATTAAGAACAAGCAACGGCAGTTTCAGCATGACGGGCGCGAGGATGGACTGGCGGCTCTGGCAGCGCTCGGTTCGCTGGAGAACATGCGCACATTCTGGGATTTCGATGGCCGGGTGACCGCACCGCTGCACGGCTTTACCGATGCCGAGGATTATTACCGTCGAGCGTCGAGCCGTTATTTCCTCGGCGAGATCCGCACACCGACGTTGATCATTCAGGCAGCGGACGATCCATTTGTGTTCCCGCACAGCCTGCCTTCGGAAAGCGAACTGTCGGCCTCGACCACTTTTGAATTGCAGGCGCGCGGCGGGCACGTTGGATTCGTCGACGGCTCAGTGCGCCAGCCCGGTTATTACCTCGAACGCCGTATCCCGCAATGGCTGGCCAGCGTGCCCGCATGAGCGATCAGGGCGAGTCGATCCGATTCTGGCAAACCGCGCCACTGGCCGGGGTCGAGTTGTTGTCGGCGCGCTATATCGAGCAACGCTTCGCCCCGCATGTACACGACGGTTTTGTCATCGGCATGATCATGGCCGGCGCTCAGCGCTACCGCTATCGCGGCGCTGAACACCTGGCGGGCAGCGGCACGTTGGTGCTGATCAATCCGGACGAATTGCACACCGGGCACAAAGGCACCGAGGACGGCTGGCTGTACCGGGCGTTTTATCCGGATACCGGCAAGATTGTTTCGCTGCTGGATGAGCTGGAGTTGCCGACCACCAGTCTGCCGGCCTTCGGCGCCACGCTGTATCGCGACCCGGATCTGGTCAACGGTTTCTGCCAGTTGCACCGTTTGCTGGAAAGCCCCGCGACCGCGCTGCAACAGCAAACGGTGTGGCGCGAGATGATGTTGCTGCTGTTGCAGCGTCACGCGGCGGTGCGCGAGGTTGCCAAACCCGGCAAAGAGCACCGCGCGGTGCTGTTGGCCAAGGACGTCATGCACGCTCAACTGGCGGCGCCGCCGTCGCTGGAAGAACTGGCGGCGGCGGTCAATCTGTCACCCTTCCATTTCGCCCGGGTATTCCGCCGCGCGACCGGCATGCCGCCGCACACATGGCTGATGCAGCAACGCATCGCCCAGGCGCGGGCACTGTTGCAGAGTGGTTGCTTGCCGCTGGAAGTCGCGACTCAGTTGGGCTTTGCCGATCAGAGCCACTTGAGCCGACAGTTCAAGCAGGCTTATGGCGTCGGGCCCGCCGCGTATCGCAATGCCCGCCTGGAAAGCTAAAAGATCGCAGCCTGCGGCAGCTCCTACAGGGAAATGCATTCCAATGTAGGAGCTGCCGCAGGCTGCGATCCTTTGATCTTATTCGCCGGTGGCGATGCCGCGCGCTGGCTCGTTGATCCACTCACTCCACGACCCGGCATACAACGAACCCAACGGATACCCGGCCAGACACAACGCAAACAAGTTGTGACACGCCGTCACCCCGGAGCCGCAATACGCGACCAGATCCGACGGCGAACGATCACCCAGCTTCGCGGCAAAACGCTGCTGCAACTGATCCGCCGGCAAAAAACGCCCGTCGCTGCCCAGGTTATCGGTGAACGCCGCGCACTGCGCCCCCGGAATATGCCCGGCCACCGGATCAATCGGCTCAACCTCACCCTTGAATCGCGGCAAGGCCCGAGCATCGATCAAGGTCAACGCTGGTTGGCCGAGACGCTTTTGCAGTTTTTCGGCACTGATCAACAAGCCCATGTCCGGCTGACCACTGAAACCCCCACGAGTGACCTCCGGCGCATCCAGACTCAACGGCAAACCCGCTGCATGCCAAGCCTTCAGCCCGCCATCAAGAATAAACACCCCATCGCGCTTGCCCAGCCACGCCAGCAACCACCACGCCCGCGCCGCATAAGCACCCGGGCCGTCGTCATACAAAACCACGTCACTGTCGTTGTTGATGCCCCACGCTTGCAGCCGCTCGATCAACGCCGCCGGCTCGGGCAGCGGATGACGTCCGGTCACGCCTTTCACCACTTTACCGCTGAGATCGCGCTCAAGATCGGCGAAGCGCGCGCCGGCAATGTGTCCTTCGGCGTAGCTGCGCTGCCCGTAATCCGGGTCTTCGAGGGCAAAACGACAATCGAGAATCACCAGCCCCGGCTGTTCCTTGCGGGCATCCAAGGCTTGCGGGCTGAGCAACTGCGCAATCTGCATAACGAGCTCCTGTGGAGTTTCAACGGAATGTTTACTTTACGTCTTCGAGGGCCTGGGCCAGCGGTACATAAAACTCGTCGAACAGTGCATTGACCGCATCCCGCGACTCATCAGTGACGAACCCGGCTTCCAGCACCAACACCTGATACACGCCGCGTTTAACGGCTTGCTCGCTGAGGTGGTTGGAATTCTCGCGGGTGGTGCACAGAAAGCGCACCCACGAGGTCAGGATGATCCACGCGTTGAGGGTCAGGGATTCGATCTGCACGCGATCCATCTTGAGGATCCCGGCGGCGACAAAGCCTTCGTAAATCGCCGCGCCCTGAATCACGCAGCGCTGGGAAAAGCGCCGGTAACGCGCGGCCAGTTCCGGGTCGCTGTCGAGCAAATGTTCAAGGTCGCGGTGCAGAAAGCGGTAACCCCACATCGCCGAGAGCAGCTCCTTGAGATAGAAACGCTTGTCTTCGACGGTCGCGGCACGCCCCTGCGGCGGGCGCAGAAAGCTGTCCACCAAGGCTTCGTACTCACTGAACAGCACCGAGATGATCGCCTGCTTGTTGGGGAAGTGGTAGTACAGGTTGCCCGGAGAAATCTCCATATGGGCGGCAATGTGGTTGGTGCTGATGCTGCGCTCGCCCTGCTGATTGAACAGCTCGAGGCTGTTCTGCACGATGCGCTCGCTGGTTTTTATTCGTGGGGCCATGGCTTGAGCTTTAATTCAGAGTGCGGTGAGGGGCATCTTACGACCTATCCGGAAATGGATAAAACAAAGCTGCACACGGAAGTCATTTGACTTTATAGAGCATAGACTCTAAAAAGTTCATCACTACAATAAATCCGGAGCCTACGATGACTGCCGATATTGCCTACCTGCAAACGCTGCAACAGCCCCTGGAAGAGCTCGACCGGTTATTCGAGGCGCAACGGGCCGCATACGCCGCCAACCCGATGCCGCCCGCCGCGCAGCGCCAGCAATGGCTGAAGTCGTTGCGCGACCTGCTGAGCAATGAACGTCAGGCTTTGATCGAGGCGATCAGCGCGGATTTCAGTCATCGCAGTGCCGACGAAACCCTGCTCGCCGAACTGATGCCGAGCCTGCACGGCATTCATTACGCAAGCAGCCATCTCAAGGGCTGGATGAAGGATTCGCGGCGCAAAGTCGGCGTGGCGTTCCAGCCGGCTTCGGCGAAAGTCGTGTACCAGCCGTTGGGCGTAGTCGGCGTGATCGTGCCGTGGAATTACCCGTTGTATCTGGCCATCGGCCCGTTGGTCGGCGCGCTGGCAGCGGGCAACCGGGTGATGCTCAAACTCAGTGAATCGACCCCGGCCACCGGGCAGTTGATGAAGGAATTGTTCGCGCGCATCTTCCCCGAAGATCTGGTCTGCGTGGTGCTCGGCGAGGCCGACATCGGCGTGGCTTTCTCCCGCCTGCGCTTCGATCATTTGCTGTTCACCGGCGCCACCAGCATCGGCAAACATGTCATGCGCGCAGCCGCGGAAAACCTGACGCCGGTCACTCTGGAACTGGGCGGCAAGTCGCCGGCCATCGTCTCCCGTGACGTGCCGCTGAAGGACGCCGCCGAGCGCATCGCCTTCGGCAAAACCCTCAATGCCGGGCAAACCTGCGTCGCTCCAGACTACGTTTTGGTGCCGGAAGACCGCGTCGGCGGCTTCGTCGAAGCCTATCGCCAGGCGGTGCAAAGCTTCTATCCAACCCTCGCCGATAACCCGGATTACACGGCGATCATCAACGAACGCCAATTGGCCCGGCTCAACAGTTACATCAGCGATGCGACCAGCAAAGGCGCGCTGTTGATTCCGCTGTTCGAACAAGGTCAGGGCCGACGCATGCCGCACAGCGTGCTGCTGAATGTCAGCGACGACATGACCGTGATGCAGGACGAAATCTTCGGCCCGTTGCTGCCGATCGTGCCCTACCGCGATCTGGAGCAGGCATTCGCTTACATCAATCAGCGCCCACGACCTCTGGCTCTTTACTACTTTGGCTACGACAAACGCGAACAAACCCGCGTGCTGCACGAAACCCATTCGGGCGGCGTATGCCTGAACGATACGCTGCTGCATGTCGCCCAGGATGATATGCCGTTTGGCGGCATCGGCCCTTCCGGCATGGGCCATTACCACGGGCATGAAGGCTTTCTGACCTTCAGCAAGGCCAAAGGCGTGCTGATTAAACAGCGCTTCAACGCCGCCAAACTGATCTACCCGCCGTACGGCAAATCGATTCAGAAACTGATCCAGAAGCTGTTCATTCGCTAATCATTCGTCACCGCCGGGTAATAAAAACAATGCACCCAAGCCTGACCGAAACACCTGCCCTGTCGCGCCGTGGCCTGCTGAAGTTCAGCCTCGGTGCCACGGCCTTCCTCGCCACCGCTGGCCTTGGTGCCAGCCTCAGTGGCTGCTCCTCCAGCGTCGCGGCCAACGGCTTCATCAGCTTGCGCGACGGCGATCTGCTGTTTCTGCGCGCGCTGATTCCAGTGATGCTCGATGGCGCCGTGGCTACTGAAAAGATGCCGAGCGCGGTGGATGGCACGCTGAAGACGCTGGATTACAGCCTCGATCACCTGTCGCCGGAAATGCTCAAACTCACTCGCCAATTGTTCGACGTGCTCGGCATGGCCGTGACGCGCGGGCCGCTCACCGGGATCTGGGGCAGTTGGGAAAATGCCAGTGCCGAGGCGATGCGCAACTTCCTCGATCGCTGGGAAAACAGTTCGTTGAGTTTGTTGAAAATGGGGCATAGCTCGTTGCAGCAAATGGTCACGATGGCTTGGTACACCCGCACGGAATCGTGGGGGCATTGCGGCTATCCCGGCCCGCCTACCGTCTGAGACCGTGTCGCGCCCATCGCGAGCAGGCTCACTCCTACAGGGGATTGCATTCCAAATGTAGGAGTGAGCCTGCTCGCGATGAGGCCAGCCGCTCCACCACCGCTATCAGAATAATAAAGAGAACCTGACCGATGCCTGTACCCGACCCCTTCCGCGAAGGCCTCGCCCGAGGCTGGAAAACCTACAACGGCGCGCAACTCACCGATAACCTGACCCTCGAAGCCGACGTCGCGATCATCGGCAGCGGCGCCGGTGGTGGCACCACGGCGGAAATCCTCAGCGCCGCCGGCTACAAAGTCCTGCTGATCGAAGAAGGCCCGCTGAAAACCAGTTCCGACTTCAAAATGCTCGAAGACCAGGCCTACAGCAGCCTCTATCAGGAAGGCATCGGCCGCATGAGCAAGGACGGTGCGATCACCATCCTGCAGGGCCGCGCGGTCGGCGGCACGACGTTGATCAACTGGACATCAAGCTTCCGCACCCCGGAACCCACTCTTGAACACTGGGCCACCGAGCACAACGTCAAAGGCCACAGCGTTGCCGAGATGGCGCCGTGGTTCGAGAAAATGGAGCAGCGCCTCGGCGTCGCCCCGTGGTTGGTGCCGCCCAACGCCAACAACGACGTGATCCGCAAAGGCTGCGAGCAACTCGGTTACAGCTGGCACGTGATTCCGCGCAACGTGCGCGGCTGCTGGAACCTCGGCTACTGCGGCATGGGCTGCCCGACCAACGCCAAACAATCGATGATGGTCACCACCATTCCGGCAACATTGGAAAAGGGCGGCGAACTGCTTTATCTGGCTCGCGCGGAAAAACTGCTGATCAGCGGCGACAAGGTCACCGGCCTGCAATGCGTGGCGATGGATGAGCGCTGCGTCGCGCCGACCGGGCGCACCATCACCGTCAAGGCGCGGCATTACGTGCTGGCCGGTGGCGGCATCAACAGCCCGGCGTTGCTGCTGCGCTCCGATGCGCCGGATCCGCACAAGAATGTCGGCAAGCGTACTTTTCTGCATCCGGTGAACATGTCGGCCGCGCGTTTCGACGAGGTGGTCAATCCGTTTTACGGGGCGCCGCAATCGATCTACTCCGACCATTTCCAATGGAAGGACGGCACCACCGGGCCGATGGCGTTCAAACTTGAAGTGCCGCCACTGCACCCGGCACTGGCGGCGACGTTGCTCGGTGGTTTCGGCCAGGAGAACGCGCAGCACATGGCCGACCTGCCGCACACCCACGCCATGCTCGCCCTGCTGCGCGATGGTTTTCACCCGGACAGCAGCGGCGGCGCCGTGGAATTACGCGGTGACGGCACGCCGGTGCTCGACTATCAGGTTTCGCCCTACGCCTGGGAAGGTTTGCGCAAAGCGTTCCACGTCATGGCCGAGATCCAGTTTGCTGGCGGCGCAAAATCGGTGATGCCGATGCATGCCGACGCGCGTTATGTGAAGACGCTGGCCGAAGCCCGAACGCTGATCGATGGCCTGAGCCTTGAGCTGTACCGCACTCGATTGGGCAGCGCCCACGTCATGGGCGGTTGCGCGATGGGCGAAGAGGCGAAATCGGCGGTCACTGACAGCCTTGGCCGCCATCATCAACTGAGCAATCTGTCGATCCACGACGGCTCGTTGTTCCCCACCAGCATTGGCGCCAACCCGCAGTTGTCGGTGTATGGCCTCACTGCACAACTGGCGACCGCCCTCGCCGATCGATTGAAAAACCCATGAAAAAACCGATTATTCCCGTCGTCTATAGTGCTTTCTTACCCAACAGGCGACTTTCCCGACCGGGACGGCTGCGATACCATCCGACTCCCCAACGGACTCCCGCCAGGACGACGCGATGAACCGAGTGTTGTACCCAGGTACCTTCGACCCTATTACCAAGGGCCATGGCGATCTGGTCGAACGCGCCTCGCGCCTGTTCGATCACGTGATCATTGCGGTCGCCGCCAGCCCGAAGAAAAACCCGCTGTTCCCGCTGGAACAACGGGTTGAACTGGCTCGCGAGGTCACCAAACACCTGCCGAACGTGGAAGTGGTCGGTTTCTCGACGCTGCTCGCGCATTTCGCCAAAGAGCAGAACGCCAACGTGTTCCTGCGTGGTTTGCGCGCGGTGTCGGACTTCGAATACGAATTCCAGCTGGCCAACATGAACCGCCAGTTGGCGCCGGACGTGGAGAGCCTGTTTCTCACGCCGTCCGAGCGTTACTCGTTCATTTCTTCGACGCTGGTGCGGGAAATTGCTGCGCTGGGCGGCGACATCACCAAGTTCGTCCACCCTGCCGTGGCCGACGCCCTGACCCTACGCTTTAAAAAGTAGGAGCTGCCGAAGGCTGCGATCTTTTGATCTTGATCGCAGCCACGCACAGCAGTTGATCGCAGCAACGTGCACTGCGCTCGCCAATGCGGCACAATTGCGCGCATTGATTTATAGCGCCCGGGCCTGCCGCCCCGGCTGGAGTTAGCATGTCCCTGATCATCACCGACGATTGCATCAACTGCGACGTCTGCGAACCCGAGTGCCCGAACGCCGCCATCTCCCAAGGCGAAGAGATCTACGTGATCGACCCGAACCTGTGCACCCAGTGCGTCGGCCACTACGACGAACCGCAGTGCCAACAGGTCTGCCCGGTGGATTGCATCCCACTGGATGAAGCGCACCCGGAGACTGAAGAACAGTTGATGGAGAAATATCGCATCATTACCGGTAAGGCCTGAATCGCTAAAAAGATCGCAGCCTTCGGCAGCTCCTACACAGGATCGCGTCCCCCTGTAGGAGCTGCCGCAGGCTGCGATCTTTTGATCTTGCCCTTCACTCGCGCTGCTCAAACCCCTCCCCCGTACACCCCAGACACCTTACAAACGCCGCCCGCGCCGGATCCACCACCAGCGCCTGTCCCGCATCGCCGATCCCGCCACCCAGCGCGGTAAACGGCAACGACACCACAAACGCCCCCGCACCAATCACCGTTGCCACCACCAATAACGGTCGGGCAATCAGCAAGTCGCCGATCATGGCGTAGGCAGGCGGGTTTTGAATGGTGTAACGCGGGTCGCCGCTGCCGCTTTCCGTGGCCTGAACCGCCAGGCTGGAACACAGCAGCAACGTGACGAAGAGGACTTGCAGGGATTTCATGGCACGATCCTTCGGGCTGAACAGTGAGTCACCTCACTATAGACCCCAGGACTTTTTCAGCTCTGGCAGCGTGGGCAAAACACACTGGCGCGCTGGCCGAGCTTCACTTCGCGCAGCCCGGTGCCGCAGACCTTGCAGTGCTCACCACCGCGGCCATAGACAAACAGTTCCTGCTGGAAATACCCCGGCTGACCGTCGCCACCAATAAAATCGCGCAACGTCGTGCCGCCACGTTCGATGGCGGCGGCGAGGATGCGTTTGATCTCGATCGCCAGCTTCAGATAGCGCCCACGGGAAATGCCCCCAGCCTCGCGGCGCGGATCGATGCCGGCGGCGAACAGCGCTTCCGTCGCATAAATATTGCCGACCCCGACCACGATTGCGTTGTCCATGATGAACGGCTTGACCGCCATCGACCGCCCGCGTGACAGCTGAAACAAGCGCTCGCCATCGAACAGATCGGTCAACGGCTCCGGGCCGAGGCGAATCAGTAATTCATGATTAAGCGGATCGTTGCTCCACAGCATCGCCCCAAACCGGCGCGGATCGGTGTAGCGCAGCGCCAGCCCCGACTCCAGTTCGATATCGACGTGCTCATGCTTGAGGGCCGGCAGCCCCGCTTCGACCAGACGCAAATTGCCCGACATGCCCAAATGGCTGATCAACGTGCCGACTTCAGCGTTGATCAACAAATATTTGGCACGCCGCTCGACCAGCACAATGCGCTGCCCGGACAGGCGCACATCGAGGTCTTCGGGGATCGGCCAGCGCAACCGCCGGTCACGCACGATCACCCGGCTGACACGCTGGCCTTCCAGATGCGGGGCGATCCCGCGACGGGTGGTTTCGACTTCCGGCAGTTCAGGCATGGTGTCCTCGAATCAATGCGCGCCGAGGTCGCGAATCGTTTGTTTGAGGGTTTCGAAATCGTAGTCCGACAGACCGACGTAATCGAGAATCAGCGGGCCGATGCTGTTCCACTCGTGGTCTTCGGTCTGGTTGCCCAGCACGCGATACGACGCACAAATGTGTTCGGCCATCTTCAACAGCGCCAACAGATTCTTCAACTGGCTGTTGCGCGACGACTCGTCGCTGAAAATCGCCAAGGCGTTGTGGTGATTGGCGATCGCGGCACTGACATGCTCCGGCAAACGCCACGACTTCGCTGTGTAATAGCCGACCACCGCATGGTTGGTGTTGAACGTACGGTTTTCGGTATCGACCACGCGACAGGTCGGGCTGGCGTTGGCATACGCCTCTTCCAGCACCGACATGTAATTGGGGAAACGCTGCAGCATCAACGGCACGCCGCAATCGTGGAACAGGCCCAGCGCATAGGCTTCATCGCCGGCCTGAGTGCCGATGCGTTTGGCCAGCGTCAGGCAGGTCATCGCCACGTCTTGGGCGGTGTCCCAGAAACGGTTGAGCGTGACGATGGTGTCGTCATTCATCTCGCCCTTGATCGACTGCGCGTTGATCAGATTGATGATCGAACGGCTGCCCAGCAGATTCACCGCGCGCTGGATCGAAGTGATCTTGTTGCTCAAGCCGTAATACGGCGAGTTGACGATTTTCAGCAACGAACCGGACAGGCCGGGATCCTGGGCGATCAGCTTGGCGATCACCTCCAGATCCGGGTCGGGCATGTACTGCTCCATTTGCAGATCCACCATGATCTGCGGTTGCGCCGGCACGCTGATGCCTTGCAGCGATTGTTGAATCTGTTCGGTGGTCAGCTCTTGGGACATATGTACACACTCAGGGACAGGCGGCGATTCTAACCGCTGAGACCGCAGGGCGACACACCGACGGGCACATCGGAGGAACTTTCATTCAAGCCCAGGCTTCGGACTTGGTAAGGCGCGGCGAAAATTTTCTGGCCGCTGCGCCAACAAATTCCCACTGACTCAGGAGCTTATCGATGGCCACTTCCCTCAACGGCAAGCGCGTCGCTTTTTTGGTAACCGACGGTTTCGAACAGGTCGAACTGACCGGCCCCAAGCAAGCGCTGGAACAGGCTGGCGCACAGGTCGACATCCTCTCGGCCGAGGCCGGCACGGTCAAAGGCTGGAACCACGACAAACCGGCGGATGACTTCAAGGTCGATCAGACCTTCCAGGCTGCCAGCATTGAGCAGTACGACGCGGTGGTATTGCCGGGCGGCGTGCAAAACTCCGACACCATTCGCATCGATCAGGACGCGCAGCATCTGGTCAAAACCGGCGCCTCGGCCGGCAAACCGATTGCGGTGATCTGCCATGGCAGCTGGCTGCTGATTTCGGCGGGGCTGGTGAATGGCAAAACCATGACCAGCTATAAAACCGTCAAGGATGATCTGGTCAACGCCGGCGCGCATTGGGTGGATAAAGAAGTGGTCAAGGACGGCAACCTGATCAGCAGCCGCCAGCCGGATGATATTCCGGCGTTCAGCAAAGAGCTGATCAGCACGCTCACTGCCTGATCCGTATTCCTCCATTCCACACCGATCCATTGTGGTGTGGGGGATTTCTCCTTTCACACTGATCAATTGTGGCGAGGGGATTTATCCCCGTTCGGCTGCGCAGCAGTCGCAAAACCTGACAGCGCGGTGTATCAGACATACCGTGTCAGATGGATTTGGGACGGCTGCGCCGTCCAACGGGGATAAATCCCCTCGCCACAGATAAATCCTCTCACCGCAGATAAATCCCCTCACCACGGGTAAATCCTCCCACATTGGGAACGCACCACGTGTCCATTTGCCGGCCAATCAGCCGGCCTGACGCGCTATACTCCCGCTCTTTTTTCCGGAGCGACGTCATGTCCCTGCCTAGCCTGCGCCTCAAAGCCAACGCCGACCGTCGCCTGCGCAACGGCCACTTGTGGGTCTACAGCAACGAAATCGATGTGGCCGCCACCCCGTTGCACGGCTTCAAGGCCGGCGATCAGGCGATCCTCGAAGCCGCCGGCGGCAAGACTTTGGGCATCGTTGCGATGAGCCCGAACAACCTGATCTGCGCCCGTCTGGTGTCCCGCGACATCAAGGTGCAACTGGACAAGTCGCTGCTGGTGCACCGCCTGAACGTGGCCCTGTCGCTGCGCGATCGCCTGTTCGACAAGCCGTTCTACCGCTTGGTCTACGGCGACTCCGACCTGTTGCCGGGTCTGGTGGTTGACCGTTTCGGCGACATCCTCGTAGTCCAGATCGCCTCGGCGACCATGGAAGCGCACAAAGATGACGTGATCGCAGCGCTGACCCAAGTGCTCAAGCCAAGCGGCATCCTCTTCAAGAACGACTCCGCCGCGCGTGACGCTGAAGGCCTCAATCGTTACGTCGAAACCGTGTTCGGCCTGGTGCCGGAGTGGGTGGCGCTGGAAGAGAACGGCGTGAAATTCGAAGCCCCGGTCATTCAGGGTCAGAAAACCGGCTGGTTCTACGACCACCGCATGAACCGCGCACGCATGGCGCCTTACGCCAAGGGCAAACGCGTTCTCGACCTTTATAGCTACATCGGTGGCTGGGGCGTGCAAGCTGCCGCCTTCGGTGCCAGCGAAGTGTTCTGCGTCGATGCATCGGCCTTCGCCCTCGATGGCGTTGAGCGCAACGCCGCACTGAACGGCTTTGCCGACAAGATGACCTGCATCGAAGGCGACGTCTTCGAAGCGCTGAAAGAGCTGAAAGCCAGCGAAGAGCGTTTCGACGTGATCGTTGCCGATCCGCCGGCGTTCATCAAACGCAAGAAAGACATGAAGAACGGCGAAGGCGCCTACCGTCGTCTGAACGAGCAAGCCATGCGCCTGCTCAACAAGGACGGCATCCTGATCAGCGCTTCGTGCTCGATGCACCTGCCGGAAGACGATCTGCAGAACATTCTGCTGACCAGCGCCCGTCACCTGGATCGCAACATCCAGATGCTCGAGCGCGGCGGTCAGGGCCCGGATCACCCGGTGCACCCAGCCATCGCCGAAACCCGCTACATCAAAAGCATCACCTGCCGTCTGCTGCCAAACAGCTGATTGGTCAGTAAAAACGGGGGGCCCAAGGGCTCCCCGTTTGTTTTTGGGCGGTGCAAGGCCGTCTATTTCACTTCAAATTTAGCCGACTCCTACAATTAACTTCCTACAATCTTGCAGGAATTTTCCGCGCACCTGTTAATTAGCGAAAAACAACTGACAAGTTTGTACAAGGGGCGAGATCGCTCCGACAAAATTACTGGATTTTTCCTACTTAATCTCCACTTGCCATTAATCGATTACAAACTATTATTGAGTTGTCACCACGAGGTGGCATTCAATCTTAATGAACAAGGAGTTCATACTATGAAAGCAATTACTCTGGAAACCAACAAAATCGCAAACCTCGCTTTTCTGGTTGCGCCTAAAGCCCGCTAAGTAAGTCAGGACGCTGGGGAGTGCCGGCACCCCAGCGTCCATCAGCCCTTTCCAGAGTGAAGCATTGAACATGCACATCAATCCGTACTTATTCATATTGCCGCGCACGCCCGGACAAATCGTCTGGAACTATAAAGAACACACTCAACATGAACTTGATCTTGATTACGCTTCAAGACTGGCGAAACTTATCGACAACCCGAACGCATTCGACAGTCGCAACATAATAGACATACAACTATTAAGCGTGGGAATTTTAACCATTGCAAAAATAGACAACCCGCCTTGGGGCTGGGATGAGTTATCCAAGATATTTCATATAGGTACGCAGAACATTCCCTGCGAAGAGACACCCAAGAATATTAATGAATGGTCCAGACAATATCTGGATCATTGCAATCACGTACTGAGCAAACCACCGCCCGATAAAGAGCACCCCACGCTGGAAGGCGCGCGCATCGCGCTGCCGGCGCCTGCCGTGCTGAGCAACGACCGCTTGGGAAACGTCCTGCGCCAGCGCAAAACCAGTCGTTCCTTTACCGGTGGAGCGGTCACGCTGAATGACGTTTCCACCCTGCTCTATCTTTCCCTCGGTTATCTGCACGAACGCCAGCAGGATCGTGACAGCAGTATCGCCCTCGGGCTTGATGCCCGTCGCAGCAGTCCTTCCGGCGGCGGTTTGAATGCGTGCGAAGGTTTTGCGCTGGTGCAGAACGTCAGCGGCCTGAAACCCGGCATCTACGCCTATCACCCGGTAGAGCACGCCTTGAGCCTTATAAACCCGCTGCCCGACTCGGCGCTGGGTCAACTGCTCGGCGGACAACACTTCATCAACAACCTGCCGCTGGGCCTGTTCATTACCGCGCGTTTCGACAAGCTCTGGTGGAAATATGAACACTCACGCGCCTATCGCATGGCGTTCGTGGAGGCTGGGCACTTGTCGCAATCCTTTCAGTTGGTTGCCACGGCCCTCGGTCTCGGCACCTGGCTGACCGGCGCGTTCTCTGATGATCAGGTTGAAGCCCTGCTGAAAATTACCGGCAGCGCGGAACAACCGTTGTTCTTCGTCGGTTGCGGCGCCAGCGACGGTCAAGCGATGTGTCAGGAAATGCAGGCGCTGTTGCTGGAGGTGCAAGCATGAACGCAATCACCTCCGACCAACTGGAAGCCTCAGTGTCATGGGCGCACAAGTTCACCCTCGATGACTGGAACGGCCGCGCATCGGTGCGCACGTCTCAACACACCTATCAATTGCCGGATGACCTGCAAGAACAGCTGAAAACCCGCCACTGGTTTCCCCCGGCCTTTTTGCCGTACCTCTCACACCCGGCCATTCGCGCTGCTGGCAGCGACGTCATGCAACGGCTGACGGCCAATCATCTGGTGCATTTCCTCGACTACACCACGCTGCTCGAACACCGCATTGTCAACCGCGCCGTGGAAACCATCGTCCACGGCGAGCTGCCCGCTTTCGTGCC
Organism: Pseudomonas sp. NPDC088429; assembly: GCF_044753305.1. Classification (NCBI taxonomy): domain Bacteria; kingdom Pseudomonadati; phylum Pseudomonadota; class Gammaproteobacteria; order Pseudomonadales; family Pseudomonadaceae; genus Pseudomonas; species Pseudomonas sp. NPDC088429. The sequence goes on from NZ_JBIVMX010000031.1 coordinate 61,154, forward strand.
CTCGCGCATGAAAAATGCGGCGCTGCAGCTGTACACCGACGAGGGCTATCACGCGCTGTTCTCCAGTCAACTGGCCGAGCAGATCGCCAGCCAGTACGGCATTACCGAGCGCCCGGTGATGCCCATGCGCATTACCCAGTTGAACACCGCGATTACCCGAGTGCCCGAGACGGATCGCCCACTCGCGTGGTTTCTGCTCGGCTTCGTCTCGGAGACGATCATTGCCCGGGAGTTGCTCGAGGTTTGCCGTGACACGCTGGTCTCCAGCGTCAGCGACATGCTGCGCGATCACCTCGCCGACGAGGCCCGTCACAGCCGCTATTTTTCAGAAGTGTTCCATTACCTGTGGCTGACCCTGAACAGCCGTCAGCGCACCTTCAGCGCCAGAATGCTCCTGGAGTTCCTGCGAATCTTTTTCGAAGTCGACGAGCGCTGGCTGAAACAGAGCCTGCGCAGTGTCGGGATTGCCGACGACGTCATTCGCAAAATCCTCGACGGATTGATCAGCCCCAGAGCCAGTCGTCAGCGCACCAAGGCCGGGGCGAAGGCAACGCTGGAGGCGATGACAAAAGCGGGATTCTTTGCCCTCATCAATAACCGCAAACTGTTCGCCAAGGCAGGCCTGGTCGATGAATAGAGGAAAAGCCGCAGTGACCGCCGGGCAACGCCGCGGCGCGGTCAGTCTGTTGATGGCGATGGTGCTGCTGGGAGTGTTTCCGCTGGATGTGCTGCTGCCATCGTTTCCGGCACTGGCCGAGCACTTTCGCACCACTCCAGCCAACATTGCGCTGTCGATCAGCCTGTTTGCGGTGGGCATCGCTTTTGCGCAACTGCTGATCGGGCCGCTGTCGGATGCCATCGGGCGCAAGGGTTTGCTGCTTGTGGGCATGAGCGTTTCGATGCTCGGCGCCCTCGGTTGCGTAAGCACCAGCGATTACACGCTGTTCCTGATATTCCGCGTGATGCAGGCCCTGGGCTGTGGCTGTTTCGTGTTGTCGCAGGCCTTGGTGCAGGATCTGTTCGAAGGCGAGCAGCGCGATCGGCTGCGGATCCTGATGGTGACTGCATCGGGGATTTTCATCTCGGTATCGCCGCTGGCCGGCACCTTCCTGCAGGCCACACTTGGCTGGCGCGGCAGCTTCTGGGTGTTTATCGGGTTGGCCGCCGTGGTGCTGATCAAGGCGTGGCTGTTTCTGGACAACAGCCGGCCGGCTCACAGCGGCGCTCGCCCCGGCTTCATTCGCTCTTATCGGCGAGTGCTGGGCGACTTCGAATTCGTCAGCTACTGGCTGATATCCGCCTTCGCCTTCGCCTGCCACTTTTCCTTCATCGTGATTTCCCCGCTGATCTTCATGGATCAACTGCAAATAGCGCCTTATGACTTTTCACTGATTCTGTTGATCTACGGCGCGGCCTACATTGTCGGAGGGCTCGTCGCTACAGTCCTCAGCCGACGAATCAAACCCGGCCAACAAATGCTGGTCGGGCTTGGCCTGATCCTGCTGTCGGGGCTGGCGATGCTGTACCTGTCGTCGAACTTCGCGTTGACGTCAGCGACCGTGCTGATTCCGATGCTGATCTGCACCGCCGGCACCACCATCGCGCGCCCGGCCGCCACGTCGAAAGCCATGGGCCTGTTTCCCGAGCTTGCCGGTACCTCGGCGGCGGCGGGCAGCACCCTCACTTTTATCTGCGGCGGCCTTATCAGCGCATTGATCAGCCTGAGCCCGGCCAACCTGCAAGCCACGCTGGGTTACAGCTTTGTCCTGCTCAGTGGCGTGGCGCTGGCGTTGAACAGTCGGATCAGCCGTCGCGCCAGAATCCATGAAAGCCATGCCATGACGCAGCCGGGCGGTGATTAAAGCTGCCGGTCGTCATGCCACACGCACCGTCGGCACTGGAACAACACTTTGCGCCATTCCCTCCAGACGCCAGCGGTGTAGAATCGGCAGATTCATCGCCATTCATCCCCGGCGGGTTTATGAGCTCAGGCTGAGACCAGCGGCGATCCCGCAACGTCATCGGCAACTTCCGGACACACGGCCATTTCTGAGTGTTCCAGAGGTCAATAGAAGCTCACTCCCATTTAGTACCTGATTAGCCGCCCGGAGTGCTCCATGCCAGATTATCGCTCGAAAACATCCACCCACGGCCGCAACATGGCCGGCGCCCGCGCACTGTGGCGCGCCACGGGGATGAAAGATGACGACTTCAAAAAGCCGATCATCGCCATTGCCAACTCGTTCACCCAGTTCGTACCGGGCCACGTGCACCTGAAGGATCTGGGCCAACTGGTCGCCCGCGAAATCGAACGCGCCGGTGGTGTAGCGAAAGAATTCAACACCATCGCCGTGGATGACGGCATCGCCATGGGTCACGACGGCATGCTGTACTCGCTGCCGAGCCGCGAGATCATCGCCGACTCCGTCGAATACATGGTCAACGCCCACTGCGCCGACGCCATCGTGTGCATTTCCAACTGCGACAAGATCACCCCGGGCATGTTGATGGCTGCCTTGCGCCTGAACATTCCGGTGATCTTCGTTTCCGGCGGCCCGATGGAAGCCGGCAAGACCAAACTCGCCTCCCACGGCCTCGACCTCGTCGATGCCATGGTGATCGCCGCCGACGAAAGCGCTTCTGACGAGAAAGTCGCTGAGTACGAGCGCAGCGCCTGCCCGACGTGCGGTTCGTGCTCCGGCATGTTCACCGCCAACTCGATGAACTGCCTGACCGAAGCACTGGGTCTGGCATTGCCGGGCAACGGTTCGACCCTCGCCACCCACAGCGACCGCGAGCAGTTGTTCCTGCAGGCCGGCCGCACCATCGTCGAGCTGTGCAAGCGTTACTACGGCGAGAACGACGAATCGGTACTGCCGCGCAACATCGCCAACTTCAAGGCGTTCGAGAACGCGATGACGCTCGACATCGCCATGGGCGGTTCGACCAACACCATCCTGCACTTGCTCGCTGCCGCCCAGGAAGCCGAGATCGATTTCGACCTGCGCGACATCGACCGTCTTTCGCGCAGCGTTCCGCAGCTGTGCAAAGTCGCGCCGAACATCCAGAAGTACCACATGGAAGACGTGCACCGCGCTGGCGGTATCTTCAGCATCCTCGGTTCGCTGGCCCGTGGCGGTCTGCTGCACACCGACCTGCCGACCGTGCACAGCCGCAGCATGGAAGAAGGCATCGCCAAGTGGGACATCACCCAGACTGACGATGAAGCCGTGCACCACTTCTTCAAGGCCGGCCCTGCCGGTATCCCGACACAGACGGCGTTCAGCCAGTCGACCCGTTGGGAAACCCTCGATGACGACCGTGAAAACGGCTGCATCCGCAGCGTCGAACACGCCTATTCGCAAGAAGGTGGTTTGGCCGTGCTGTACGGCAACATTGCTCTCGATGGCTGCGTGGTGAAAACCGCTGGTGTCGACGAGTCGATCCACGTCTTCGAAGGCAACGCGAAGATCTTCGAAAGCCAGGACAGCGCCGTACGCGGCATCCTCGCTGACGAAGTGAAGGCTGGCGACATCGTCATCATTCGCTACGAAGGCCCGAAAGGCGGCCCGGGCATGCAGGAAATGCTCTACCCGACTTCGTACCTGAAATCCAAAGGTCTGGGCAAAGCGTGCGCATTGCTCACCGACGGTCGTTTCTCCGGCGGTACGTCCGGCCTGTCCATCGGTCACGCTTCGCCAGAAGCAGCGGCCGGCGGCGCGATCGGTCTGGTGCAGGACGGCGATAAGGTGCTGATCGACATTCCGAACCGCTCGATCAACCTGTTGGTCAGCGACGAAGAACTGGCGGCACGCCGCGCCGAACAGGACAAGAAAGGCTGGAAACCGGTCGAGATTCGTCCACGCAAAGTGACCACCGCCCTCAAGGCCTACGCCCTGCTGGCGACCAGCGCCGACAAAGGTGCGGTGCGTAACAAAGCGATGCTTGACGGGCTGTAAGCATCAAATCGCCGAAACAAAAATGCCCCGCCTGAGTGCGGGGCTGATCGTTCCCTGTAGGAGCTGCCGAAGGCTGCGATCTTTTGATCTTGCCCTTAAAACAAGATCAAAAGATCGCAGCCTTCGGCAGCTCCTACAGGGGGTTACTGAATTTCTTCTGGCTTGACGATCACCCAGTTCTTGTCCGCCGTCACCGGCAACCCTTCCTTCGCCTGCGCCGCTGCGTGTTTGGCCATCATGCCGTTCAACTGCGTCATGTACTTGTCCTTGCGGTTGATCCACAGGTGAATCCCGCCCTTGGCCACGTCAACATCGTGGAACAGCATGTAACCGTCGCTGGTCGGCGTATCGCCACCGACCAACACCGGTTTTTTCCACTCGTCGATGTAAGTGAGGATCGCCGCATGTTTGCCGGCCATCCACGTCGCCGGCGTCCACAGGTATGGCGTCAGCTCCAGACCCAAATTGGCCTTCTCGTCATATTTACCGGCGGTGATCTGCTTGCGTGCAGTGGTCAGTTCGTTAGTATCGCGGTTTTTCAGCAGCGTGGTCACACCGATAACGTTTTGCGGTTTAACGTTGTAGCCGTACTTCGGATCCGCCGCGACCATGCGCACCAGTTCCTCGGAAGCCGCGGTCATCACGTAAACCTCGATGCCGTTCTCCATCAACTTGTTGTACAGCTCTTGCTGGCCGGTGAAGATTTTCGGCGGATTGACGTCGAGCTTCTTGACCACATCGCCTTCGTAATAAGTCGCCGGCACCGGTTTGCCCGAAGCCATCAGCTCGTCGACGTAGCCTTTGAGTTCTTTGAGGGTGAAACCGGAAAACACCTGCGCCACCCACGGGTAGCAGACCATGTCGTCGACTTCGCAGAGTCGGTAGTAGTAACTGAACAGGCTTTCCTTGTGGTCGGCGGTGTCCTTGAACGGCATCAGTTTCAGGGAGGGGTCGAGTTTGTCGCGGGTGATCAGGCCCTTGTTTTCCATGAACGGCAGCAACGACTCTTCGAGGTCGTAGCGGTAACTGGTGTTGTCCATGTCGAACACCGCGTAGTTACCTTTGTTGGCGTTGGCCGCGATCATCGCGTCCAGCGCTTTCGCCTGATCCGCCGGCCAGTGTTTCAGGTCGGTGGCGAAAGCCTGAGAAGCCAGGCCCATGCCCACCGCCAGTGCGACAGCCAGAAATTTCGGTGCGAATTTCATCGACGCTTTCTCCCTGATGTAAAAGCATCGACGCTAACAAATGTGTATGACAGTCCTCGTCTGTCAGCGACCGCCCACGCCGCTATTTGCGCCAAATGCATTGCCGAGAGCGACAAGCGCTTATTCCAAAAACGACGGACGCCCTAAGATTTCGGTATTAAATCATTGCAAATCAAGCTGTTAGGCTTGCCGGTTCGCAGCAGCCCCGGAAGGCTGTTGGCAAAGTCTTTCTGGAGTTCTTATGAACCTACCGTTGATTCTCAACCTGCTGGTGTTCCTCGCCCTGCTGTTCGGTCTGGCGCAAACCCGCCACACCACGTGGAGCCTGGCGAAAAAAGTCCTGCTCGCACTCGCTCTGGGCGTGGCTTTCGGCGTGGCGCTGCACACCGTTTACGGTGCCGGCAACCCGATTCTGAAAACCTCGATCGGTTGGTTCGATCTGGTCGGCAACGGCTACGTGCAGTTGCTGCAAATGATCGTTATCCCGCTGGTGTTCGCTTCGATCCTCAGCGCCGTGGCGCGTCTGCACAATGCGTCGTCGTTGGGCAAAATCAGCTTCCTGACCATCGGCACCCTGCTGTTCACCACCGCGATTGCGGCGCTGATCGGCATCGGCCTGACCAACCTGTTCGGCCTCACCGCTGAAGGTCTGGTCGCCGGCACCCAGGAAATGGCCCGTCTGCAAACCATTCAGACCGACTACGCCGGCAAGGTCGCCGACCTGAATGTGCCGCAACTGCTGCTGTCGTTCATCCCGCAAAACCCGTTCGCCGATCTGGCGCGGGCCAAGCCGACCTCGATCATCAGCGTGGTGATTTTCGCCGCATTCCTCGGGGTTGCCGCGCTGCAACTCCTCAAGGATGACGTCGAGAA
>NZ_JBIVMX010000032.1:0-62705 GCF_044753305.1 Pseudomonas sp. NPDC088429
CCTGGGCAAGCGTTACGCTACCCGTGAGGGTGGCTACCTGCGCATCCTCAAGTGCGGTTTCCGCACTGGCGACAACGCGCCTATGGCGTACGTCGAGTTGGTTGATCGTGCTACTGCTGGCGAAGCTGTATCCGCCGAGTAAGACGTCAGTCTGAAACAAAGAACCGGGCCTAGTGCCCGGTTTTTTGTGTCTGCATGAAAAATGCGCTGTTCGTACAAGCTTCTGACATAGGTCAGCTGTCACCATGGGGCGGGAATCATAATTAGTAATTATCTATCGATGTGCACGAGTTAATGAATTTGTGGCTCTCACGTCGATGATCAATACTTCCCACCAAGCCGATTAGCCGGCAGTTCCAAGACTGACAGAGGAAGAAGACCGTATGAGCCAGATCAAAACGCTTACGACCGCCAGTGGCGCACCTGTCGCTGATAACCAGAATTCTCGCTCCGCCGGCCCACGTGGCCCGCTGCTTCTCGACGATTTCCACCTGCTCGAGAAACTTGCTCACTTCAATCGTGAAAACATTCCTGAACGTCGTGTCCACGCTAAAGGCTCGGGCGCTTACGGCACGTTCACTGTCACTCGTGATATCACCGAGTACACCAGAGCCAAACTGTTTGAATCTGTAGGCAAACAAACCCCGACGTTCCTGCGTTTCTCTACCGTGGGTGGCGAACGTGGTTCTGCCGACACCGAGCGAGATCCACGTGGCTTCGCGCTGAAGTTCTATACCGAGGAAGGCAACTGGGACATCGTTGGCAACAACACCCCGGTGTTCTTCATCCGTGATCCTCTGAAATTCCCGGACTTCATTCACACGCAAAAGCGCCTGCCGCAAAGCAATCTGAAAAGCGCGCAGATGATGTGGGACTTCTGGTCGCATTCGCCTGAGGCGCTGCACCAGGTGACCATTCTGTTCTCCGATCGCGGCATTCCTGACGGCTACCGTCACATGCACGGCTTCGGCAGTCACACGTACAGCCTCATCAGTGCGCAAGGCGAGCGTCACTGGGTGAAGTGGCACTACAAGACAAAACAAGGCATCAAGAATCTGGCGCCTGCGGATGCTGCCCGTGTTGCCGGAACAGATCCGGATTACGCCCAGCGCGATCTGTTCGAAGCGATCGAGCGTGGTGATTTCCCGAAATGGCGCGTGTGCATTCAGATCATGACCGAGGCGCAAGCGGCGGCGCATTACGAGAACCCGTTCGACGTGACCAAAACCTGGTCGCAGAAAGAATTCCCGCTGATCGAAGTGGGCGAGCTGGAACTGAATCGCAACCCGCAGAACTACTTCGCTGAAGTTGAACAAGCCGCGTTCGGCCCAAGCAATATGGTGCCAGGTGTCGGTCTGTCGCCGGATCGCATGCTGCAAGGTCGCGTCTTCGCTTACGCCGATGCGCATCGCTACCGCGTAGGCACCAATCACCAGCAGCTGCCGGTGAACGCGCCACGTAGCCCGGTAAATACTTACCAGCGCGACGGTTCGATGGCGTTCGGCAGCAACGGTGGTGCGGCGCCTAACTACGAGCCGAACAGCTACATCGAATCGCCGAAACAAGCTCCGCATTACGCCGAGCCTGCGCTGGCCCTGAGCGGCTCGGCTGATCGTTACGATCACCGCGAAGACACCGATTACTACAGCCACGCCGGTGCGCTGTTCCGGTTGATGAGCGACGATCAAAGAGCACTGCTGGTCAGCAACATTGCCGGTGCAATGAGTGGTGTTTCGAGCGATGTCGTTGATCGCCAGTTGCAGCATTTCTACAAAGCCGATCCGGCGTATGGAGAAGCAATCGCAAAGCTGCTCAACGTACAGCTTAACGAAGTCTAAACGAGAAGCAGAACCGCCCTCATTTGGGCGGTTTTTGCGTTATTTAGGCTGCTTTTCTCAGAATATCTTCGCTTTTATTGCGCTAAACGGGTGACCTTCAGGTCAGGTTGGTTCAAACTACAGCCTTTCAAGTAGGGAGATGTAGGGCGATGCAAGGCCACCCAGACGTAATCGATTACCTCAACACGTTGCTGACCGGCGAACTGGCCGCGCGTGATCAATATTTCGTTCATTCGCGGATGTATGAGGACTGGGGGTTCACCAAGCTCTACGAGCGAATCAATCACGAGATGGAAGAAGAAGCGGGTCACGCTGATGCGTTGATGCGCCGCATTCTGATGCTCGAAGGCACACCGCGCATGCGTCCGGATGATCTGGATGTCGGCAGTACTGTGCCGGAGATGCTCGAAGCGGATCTGCGCCTTGAGTACAAAGTTCGTGCAGCGCTGTGCAAAGGCATTGAGCTGTGCGAGCAGCACAAAGATTACGTCAGCCGCGAAATCCTGCGTGTGCAGTTGAACGACACCGAAGAAGATCACACCTACTGGCTGGAAAAGCAGTTGGGCCTGATCAAACTGATCGGTCTCGAGAACTACCTGCAATCGCACACCTCCTGATCGCAGTAGGTACAAAAAAGCCCCTGTCACTGTTGAAGTGACAGGGGCTTTTTCATTCCCGGCGTTTAAGCCCGATCGCGGATCAGCAACGGCTTGAGGTAATGGCCAGTGTGAGACTGTTTCATCTCGGCCACTTGCTCCGGCGTACCCACGGCGATGATCTGCCCACCCTTGGAACCACCCTCCGGCCCGAGATCGACCAGCCAGTCGGCCGTCTTGATCACGTCGAGGTTGTGCTCGATCACCACCACGGTGTTGCCGTGATCGCGCAGGCGGTGCAGCACGTCGAGCAATTGCTGGATATCCGCGAAGTGCAGGCCTGTGGTCGGCTCGTCGAGGATGTACAGAGTTTTGCCGGTGTCGCGCTTCGACAGCTCGCGGGACAGCTTGACGCGCTGCGCTTCACCGCCGGACAACGTGGTCGCCGACTGCCCGAGCTTGATGTATGACAGGCCGACATCCATTAACGTTTGCAGCTTGCGCGCCAGCGCTGGCACCGCATCGAAGAACACCCGCGCTTCCTCGATGGTCATTTCGAGGGTTTCGTGGATATTCTTGCCCTTGTATTTGATCTCAAGGGTTTCGCGGTTGTAGCGCTTGCTCTTGCACACGTCGCACGGCACATAGATGTCCGGCAAGAAGTGCATTTCGACCTTGATCAGACCGTCGCCCTGGCAGGCCTCGCAGCGACCGCCCTTGACGTTGAACGAGAAACGCCCCGGGCCGTAACCACGGGAACGCGACTCGGGCACGCCGGCAAACAGCTCGCGGATTGGCGTGAACAGCCCGGTGTACGTCGCCGGGTTGGAGCGCGGCGTACGACCGATCGGGCTTTGGTCGATGTCGACAACTTTATCGAGATGTTCCAGGCCCTTGATGCTGTCATGCGCGGCGGCTTCCAGCGTCGTCGCGCCGTTAAGTGCGGTGGCGCTCAGCGGAAACAGCGTGTTGTTGATCAGCGTCGATTTGCCCGAGCCGGACACGCCAGTCACGCAGGTCAGCAGGCCGATCGGAATTTCCAGGTCGACATTGCGCAGGTTGTTACCGCGCGCGCCCTTGAGCGACAGAGTCAGCTTCTTGTTGCGTGGCGTACGTTTGGCCGGCACTTCAATCTTCACCCGGCCCGACAGGTATTTACCGGTCAGGGAATCCGGGTGCGCCATGACTTCGGCCGGCGTACCTTCGGCAACAATCTGCCCGCCGTGCACACCGGCGCCCGGGCCAATATCCACGACATAGTCGGCCAGACGAATCGCATCTTCGTCGTGCTCAACCACGATCACCGTGTTGCCGATGTCACGCAGATGTTTGAGCGTGCCGAGCAGGCGATCGTTGTCACGTTGGTGCAGACCAATCGACGGTTCATCGAGGATGTACAAAACACCGACGAGGCCGGCACCGATCTGGCTGGCCAGACGAATACGCTGTGCTTCGCCGCCGGACAGGGTGTCGGCGCTGCGATCCAGCGACAGATAGTCCAGACCGACGTTGACGAGGAATTGCAGACGCTCGCGGATTTCCTTGAGAATCTTGTCAGCGATCTCGCCGCGACGCCCGGTCATCTTCAGTTCGCCGAAGTACACGCAGGCATCGCCGATCGGCAGATTGGTCACCGCTGGCAGTGTCTTCTCGCCGACCCACACATGGCGTGCTTCACGCCGTAGACGCGTGCCACGGCAATCCGGGCAGGACTGGGTGCTGAGGAACTTGGCCAACTCTTCGCGCACGCTCGCCGATTCGGTCTCACGGTAGCGACGTTCCAGATTCGGCACGATGCCTTCGAACGGGTGCGAACGTTTGACGATATCGCCACGGTCGTTCAAATATTTGAAGTCGACGTTCTGCGAGCCGCTGCCATGCAGGATTTGTTTTTGCTGCTCGGCGGTCAGTTCGTTGAACGGTTTTTCCAGGCTGAACTTGTAGTGCGACGCCAGCGAGCCCAGCATCTGGAAGTAATAGACGTTGCGCCGATCCCAGCCGCGTATCGCGCCCTCGGCCAGGGTCAGCTCGCCGTTGACCAGTCGCTTGATGTCGAAGAACTGCTTCACCCCCAGACCATCGCACGTCGGGCAGGCGCCGGCCGGGTTGTTGAAGGAGAACAGCTTCGGTTCCAGCTCGCTGATCGCGTGGCCGCAGATCGGGCAGGCGAAGCGTGCGGAGAAGATCATCTCTTCGCCCGGCTCGTCGTCCATCGGCGCAACCAGTGCGATGCCGTCTGCCAGTTTCAGCGCGGTTTCGAACGATTCGGCCAGACGCTGTTGCAGATCGGCGCGCACCTTGAAGCGGTCGACGATCACGTCAATCGAGTGCTTCTTCTGTTTATCCAGTTTCGGCAGCTCGTCGAGCTCGCAAATACGCCCGTTGACGCGCGCGCGGACGAAACCTTGCGCACGCAGCTCTTCGAAAACTGAAAGGTGTTCACCTTTGCGCTCGCGGATCACCGGTGCCAGCAGCATCAGTTTGCTGCCTTCGGGCTGTGCCAGCACCAGGTCGACCATCTGGCTGACGGTCTGCGCTTCCAGCGGAATATCGTGATCCGGGCAGCGCGGCGTACCCACGCGTGCATAGAGCAGACGCAGGTAGTCGTAGATTTCGGTGATGGTGCCGACCGTGGATCGCGGGTTGTGCGAGGTCGATTTCTGTTCGATGGAAATCGCCGGCGACAGGCCTTCAATGGTGTCGACGTCGGGTTTTTCCATCATCGACAGGAACTGGCGGGCATAGGCCGACAGCGATTCGACATAGCGGCGCTGACCTTCGGCGTACAGTGTGTCGAAAGCCAGGGACGACTTGCCGGATCCGGACAGGCCGGTGAAGACGATCAGTTTGTCCCGTGGCAGGGTCAGGTCGATGTTCTTCAGGTTGTGGGTACGGGCCCCACGTATCAGGATCTTGTCCAAAGTGGCCTCGCTCGGCGGGCGTCGAAAGCGTAAGAGTATACGGGCAAATACTGGATGGATGCACACTATCAAGCGTAGCGTTGTTTGCCCTGAATGAAGAGTGTTTCATCTGTACGCGTCAAAGCGTCGCGATCTACCCCGTCTTTCGATGGGACTGGTAGAATCGCCGCCGGTTCACACGAGGTTTATCCATGCACGATCCCCACAGCGAACGCATGAGTGGCAGCGAGACCCGCGCAGCGAGCGGTCTGGCCCTGGTGTTCGCCTTCCGTATGCTTGGCATGTTCATGGTGTTGCCGGTACTGGCAACCTACGGCATGGATTTGGCGGGAGCGACCCCGGCCCTGATCGGGTTGGCCATCGGCGCTTACGGCCTGACCCAGGCGATTTTTCAGATCCCGTTCGGCGTCATTTCCGACCGCATTGGCCGTCGCCCGGTTATTTACCTCGGGCTGATCGTCTTCGCCCTCGGCAGCGTGCTGGCCTCTCAGGCCGATTCGATCTGGGGCGTGATCGCCGGGCGAATCCTGCAAGGCGCCGGGGCGATTTCCGCAGCGGTCATGGCGTTGCTTTCCGACCTGACTCGCGAGCAGCACCGTACCAAAGCGATGGCCATGATCGGCATGACGATTGGTCTGTCGTTCGCCGTGGCCATGGTCGTCGGGCCATTGCTGACCCGTGCGTTTGGCTTGTCCGGACTGTTTCTCGCCACCGGTGGCATGGCGCTGGTGGGCATCGTCATCGTCATGTTCATGGTGCCGAAATCGACCGGGCCGCTGACTCACCGCGAATCCGGTGTGGCGCGTCAGGCGTTGATGCCGACGCTCAAACATCCTGATCTGCTGCGCCTCGATCTGGGCATCTTTGTGTTACATGCCATGTTGATGTCGAGCTTCGTCGCGCTGCCTCTGGCACTGGTCGAAAAAGCCGGTTTGCCCAAGGAACAGCACTGGTGGGTCTACCTCACCGCGTTGCTGGTTTCGTTCTTCGCCATGATCCCGTTCATCATCTATGGCGAGAAGAAACGCAAAATGAAACGAGTTTTGCTCGGCGCCGTGACGACGCTGATGCTGACTGAGCTATTCTTCTGGCAGTTCGGTGACAGCTTGCGGGCTCTGGTGATCGGCACGGTGGTGTTTTTCACCGCGTTCAATCTGCTGGAGGCTTCATTGCCGTCGCTGATCAGCAAGGTTTCACCGGCGGGCGGGAAGGGCACGGCCATGGGCGTGTATTCCACCAGCCAGTTCCTTGGTTCGGCACTCGGCGGGATACTCGGCGGCTGGTTGTTTCAGCATGGCGGTCTGTCGGTTGTGTTCCTTGGATGTGCCGGGCTGGCTGCACTTTGGCTGGCCTTTGCTGTTACCATGCGCGAACCTCCCTACGTGACGAGCCTGCGCTTGCCGTTGTCGCCCGAGGCGATCCGCGAAGCGGGTCTGGTCGAGCGCCTCAAGGCCCTCGTAGGGGTAACCGATGCAGTGATAGTTGCTGATGAAGCGGCTGTTTACATCAAACTGGACAAAGAATTAGTGGATCGCGACACCCTCGAACGCCTGGTGAACAACCCGGCCGGGGCTGCTTGCGACGCCTAGGAGAACGTTATGGCCCGTGGGGTTAACAAAGTCATATTGGTCGGCACTTGCGGCCAGGATCCCGAAGTTCGCTACCTGCCTAACGGTAACGCCGTGACCAACCTGAGTCTGGCAACCAGCGAACAGTGGACCGACAAGCAAACCGGTCAGAAGGTCGAAAAGACCGAGTGGCACCGTGTTTCGATGTTCGGCAAAGTCGCCGAAATCGCCGGCGAATACCTGCGCAAGGGTTCGCAGGTTTACATCGAAGGCAAGCTGCAGACCCGTGAGTGGGAAAAAGACGGTATCAAGCGTTACACCACCGAAATCGTGGTCGACATGCAAGGCACCATGCAACTGCTCGGCGGCCGTCCACAACAGGGCGACCAACAAGGCGGTGGCAACAACTATCAGCAGTCCGCTCCGGCTCCACGCCAGCAGGCGCCGCGTCCGCAGCAGTCGGCTACGCAACAGCGTTCGGCCCCGGCTCCTCAGCAGGCCGCACCGCAACCGGCTCCGGATTTCGACAGTTTTGATGACGATATCCCGTTCTGATTTGCCCGCTGAATCACCTTTGATTTAGCCTCGAAGCCCCCGCATTGCGGGGGTTTTGTCGTTCTGGACGGGCCAAAGATGTCGTCTCGTTCAACTCATGACCGATGAGTCGTTTGGTCTGGTTACGGAAAGTTTCGCACTGAGTCTTGAAGGCTGCCGCCAGTCGCACCATGATCCTTACCTGCGACTGGAGATTCAGGCGCCTTTTTGCAAAAGCAGGATCCCGGGGAGCTGGGCTGCGTCCATCACAAAAACAAGAGAAAACGATGAGCAGTAGCAAGAACAAGGAAATCGAGTATCTGCGCGGCGTGGCCATCCTGATGACGGTGTTGGCCCATAGTTCGTTGTTGTTGCCATTCCATAGCGACTTCATGCAGAAAGTGTTCAATGTGTTTTCCCCGTGGTCAGGGGTGGACCTTTTTTTCTGCATTTCCGGTTACGTGGTCAGCAAAGCGTACCTCGATTATTTTGATAAAAATCGTGAGCAGGGCCGATTCGGCCTCGCGGCCACCTCGTTCTGGATCCGGCGGGCCTACCGCCTGCTGCCCACGGCGTGGCTGTGGGTATTGATTCCGCTGGCGTTCTCGATCTTCTTCAACCAGTCGAATGCATTCCAGTCGTGGTTCGATAATTTGCGCAGCTTCACGGCCGTCGCGACCTTCACCGGCAATCTGGCGAACCAGTACGGTGTGCTGCTGGGGCCGAACTCGGTGTACTGGAGCCTGGCGCTGGAGGAGCAGTTTTACTTTATCTTCCCGCTGTTTCTGCTGCTGATCACATCCACCCGTTGGCGAGTAATCGCCCTGCTCGCACTGATTGCCGTGCAGTTCCCGTTCAATCGTTATGCCTTCGGCGGGCCAACGGCGGCCATGCTCTTCTCGTTCCGTCTGGATGCGATGATGTGGGGCATTCTTCTGTGCCTGTTCACGCGCACCTCACTGTACAAAGACATTGAGCCAGTGGCGCTGGGCGCCAGCCTGATCAAGCGGTTCGGGTTGACGCTGTTCCTGCTGTACATGCTCGGGGCCATTGCCGGGCAACTGATCGCCATGCCCATCGCGGTGGGGCTGATCGCATTGAATGCATTGGTTCTGGTCTGGCTCTCCAGTTATCAAAAAGGCTATGTCTACTGCCCGGCGTTCTTGAGTGGAATTGCCCAATGGCTAGGCTCGCGTTCTTACGCTTTGTACGTGATACACATGTTCGCCTACCACTTGAGTACCGAAATCTGGAGTCGAGTAGCCAGCGACAGAGGTGTCGAACTGGGGCCTGAGTTCACCGTGGAAATGTTGCTCACCTCGTTTGCGATCATGTTGGTCTGCAGCGAGTTGAACTACCGTTTTGTCGAAACTCCGCTGCGTCGTCGCGGCGCGGAAATCGCACGGCGCAGAATGGCTGGTGTGAGCACGTCGGAAACCGCCAGGGACAAACTCCCGGCAGATCGTCCGGTACGCTCGACAGAGCTGTCTTGACCGAGGGCGAAAAAAAACCGTAGAGCTCACGCGCTACGGTTTTTTTATGGCTGAGAAGTGGCCTATGACTCAGTCGAGGATCAGGTGCGGCAGGAAGCGGCTCGAGTCTTTGGTGATCAGGCTGTTGTCTTCGCGCACGCCAATGCCTGCGGCTTGATCGCCAATCACCCACGAACCAATCAGCGTGTAGCTGTCGCCAAACTTCGGCAGCGGCGCGAATTCCTGCAGGATAAACGGCGCATCGGTGTAGGGCCCGTCCTCTTTGACGATCAGACCTTCAGCCGTGTGCAACTCAATGTTCGCGCCTTCACGGGAAAAGTACGGCTTGCGCACCCAACCCTTGGGCACCGCACTGGCCGGGTTTGGATCAAGGTGCGCCGCGAGCAAGTTCGGATGACCCTTGTGCAGTTCCCACAATAAAGGGAGCGCACCTTTGTTCGACAGAATCGCCTTCCACGCCGGTTCAAAAAACTGCGTATCGCACTCGGCAATCGCCGCGCCGAAAGGTTCGTGGAAGATGAACTCCCAGGCGTGCAGCTTGAACAGGTGCGGGATCCAGCGATCCTGCAGATCGACAAAGCGGCCCTCAGAAGTCAGGCCAATGTCTTCAATGTCGATGTGCCGCGATTCGATGCCGACTTTTTCTGCGATCAGCCGCAGGTAATCGGTGGTGCCCTTGTCTTCGATCGAGTCTTTCATCGAAGAGAAATAGAACGGCCGCGTCAGCTTCAGTTCGGCAAAGGCCTGATGCAGTTTGGTGTCGATGCTGTTGAACTGGTCGGCATTCGCCGGCAGCGTGCCGCGCTCGATGCATTGCTCCAGCCAGCCCCACTGAAACGCCGCTGCCTCGTACAGGCTGGTCGGCGTGTCGTAGTTGAGCTCCAGCAGTTTCGCCGGGCCGTTGCCGCTGTAGGAAAAGTCCATGCGCCCGTACAGATGCGGATGACCTTCGCGCCAGGAGGTGCGGATCATGTCGTAGTACGGCGCCGGGATGCTCAGACGATCCAGCAACTCTTCGCTGTTAACCACGCGGTCGACCAGATCCATGCACATCTCGTGCAGCTCGGTGGTCGGATCCTCAAGATCGTTTTCGATCTGCGCGAGCGTGAACTGGTAGTACGCGCTTTCGTCCCAGTAGGGCTCGTCGTCGATGGTGTGAAACATAAAGCCGAGGCTTTCGGCGGTCTGTTTCCAGTCCGGGCGCTCGGCGCAGAGGGTTTTCTTCATCGTCAGCTGCTCGAACGACCGGAACTGCTGCCCCAGCCACCCCAACCGCTGCGAGCACTCGACTGGCTACCGAAGCCGCCGCGCGAGGTCGACGAGGCAACGTTGACCGGTTTGCTTTTGCTGCTTTCGTAATCCGTTTGGCTACGCGTCGTCGTTTCGGCTCTGCGGTATTGCGTCGAAGTGTTGTAGGGCTGGCGCGTGTCGCGATCGCGGTACACCGTGTGATTGACGTTGTTGCTCATCGCGTTGCCGATCAGCCAACCGGTCAGCCAGCCACTGCCGCCGCCACTGGAGGTGTGCGAAGTGTTTTGCACATTCTGCGCGGCGGCTGCGTCACCCGCCGGCATTTGCGCACCGGCGATGGCGTCGAGGTTCTGCGCCGGTTCACCGTTCTGCGGCACTTTGAAGCCGCCGAGTTTCGGCACGAAGCGGCCATCGGAATTTTTCTGACACCAATCGGCGGCGAAATCCGCGTCGCACTTGGCCTTGTCGTCGTACGCCGGGGCGATGCGCCGGTGTTCGGTCAGGGCAGCGACGTAAGCGTTGGAGCAGATATCGGCGGCCACTTCGGCATCGACGCACTGTTCCACGCTCTGGAAGTTGCGCGGCTGCTCGACCGCTGCCGCTTCACCGGAGATGGCCATGGCCACCGACGCGGCGAGGGACAACTGCACATATTTACTGCGTTTCATCGAAGGCTTCCTGCCGGTCAGTTGGACGGGGTCATGCACGCGGCGTTAAGCATGCCGACGCTGATGGCGACCGCTGCCACGTAAATGCCCGAAGCGATTTCACCGTTGGCAATGCGCTGCGAGGTGCCCTTGAGCACCAGGCCGGTGGCGAGGAATGCCAGCAGTTGCACAACCGCGGCAATCACCGCCCAAAGGACGAAGTCGAGGACATTGACCGAGAAGGCGATCACGTTGCTGGCCGGGATCGCGAAACCGATGATCGCACCGGACAGGGCGATGGCGGCGGCGACGTTGCCGGAGCGAATCAACTCGAACTCTTTGTGCGGGGTGATGCGGGTGTAGACGAATTGGAACAGCATGAACAGCAGCACGGCGCCGATCAGGTAGACGACGAAACCGACCAGCGCGGTTTTGTTCAGGGAAACGGCCAGCACTTCCAGCATGAAAAACTTCCTTTTTTAGATGGGGCTCAGATCAGTCGTGTACAGCGAGATACCCAAAGAGGTGCTCAGGCTGACGGTGCCTTCTTCGTCCTGTTCGACGGAGAACAGCAGCAATTCGCGGCGATCGGTCAGGCCGGTTTCGCGTGCGTAGAGCATCGAGTGGTGTTCGATGGTGTAGGACTCGTCCGGATTGATGACTTGTTCGGTCATCGGCACCAGTTCGGTCTGGCCCTGTTCGGTGCCCCATTCGCGGGTGTACTCGACGCCATCGTGGGTGTAGGTCGGCAGGCCGATCGCGCTACTTGGGCCGGCCAGGCGCTGCAGTTCGGCGTCACTGTTGACGGTCACGTAACTGAGGTAGTTGAACAGCGTGACCGATTCGATCTGGTCGTCGCCGGTAACGTGGATCTGCAGCCAAAAATCCTCGTCGTTCATGTAATAGCGGTGCAGTTTGTTGGACTGGCCGAGGTCGACCCAACCGGCGCTCCAGATCGCTTGATCGAAGGGCACGCGCACCGTGGTCGAACCGTCGAGCAACAGCGCCAGCGTCGTATCGAACCTGACAGCCTTGCCCTGGGCCATGCCGAGTGGGCCACTGGCAACGGTCGGTGTCGGCGCAGCGGTCTGCCAGTTGCTGGTGCCCAGCAAATCTTTAAACCATCCCATGGGTACGTTCCTTGAGGCGGGTGGAAGTGTTCGTCGGCGGAAAAAGCGTGGCTAGTGTACCGGGCCGGGATCCCATGTAGGAGCTGCCGAAGGCTGCGATCTTTTGATTTTGTTTTTAAAGACAAGATCAAAAGATCGCAGCCTTCGGCAGCTCCTACACAGGGCAGGTTGCGATGTTACTGAGCGGATTTCTGCTTCAGGCGCTCAAGGATCGCGTTGGCGCTGCCAGCATTCGGCGTGATGCCGGCTTCTTGCAGCTTGCGATCCAGGTCATTGCCGGTCGCGGCGTCTGCCAGTTCATCGGCAGCGCTCAGTTCGGCAGCGCGTTGTTGCTGTTTGGCTTGCAGGCGGTTCAGCGTACCCACGGCGGTTTCCAGTTTGCCATTGGCGCCGCCGCTGGCGATGGATGCACTGACCTGAGCCTTTTGCACGCTGTCGCGGGCCTTGGCCATGTCGACTTGCTGGCGCAGGCTCTTGATGCGGGCTTCGGCCTTGTTGATGTCTTTGCGCATGTTTTCGGCGTAGACACCAAACTCGTCGCTCTGCTTTTTCTCGGCATCGAGGTCGTTGGTCAGGGTCGAAATCGCTTCGGCCACTTCCAGCGCCAGATCTTCACGGCCAGCGTTCAACGCCGACACAGCCTTGGCTTCGAGATCCTTGATCTTGGCGTCGTACTCGCTCACACGGTCGGCGGCCAGTTTGTGCTTGGCCATGATGGTGACCAGCTCGCGACGTGCGTTCGACAGGGCGGTGTCGGCATCGCGGATTTCCTGATCGAGGATGCGCAGGGCCTGTTGGTCGACGATCGATTCGCCGACTTCATTGGCGCCGCCGCGCAGTGCGGTGAACAACTTGCTCCAGATGGACTGAGTCATTGGATTTTCCCTGTTGATTACTTGAAGAAGTGTTCGAAGGCTTCGCTCGCGCGCTGCACGTTGTCGACGAGGGTTTTCACCTCGGTGACGACGTTGGTCAGGCTCGAGTCGGCGCTGAGGGCGCCAAACATGTTGTAAACGGTCTGCCCGTTGGGCATCGACTCGATACCGATCGACGACAGCGGGAACATTTCCCGGCTGCGCAACACGGCGTCATTGAAGGCGTGCACGTCGGTGATCGAATCAATATCGACCAGCACGGTGTCAACGATGATCTGCTGACCGGCGACGGCGATGTGAATCGGCAGACCGCCGAATTCGTTCATTTCCAGCTTGATGCTGGGTTCAGAGCTCTGGATCAGCGACAGCGTGATCTCGTGCGAAGCCACCTCGTCCAGGGCCTTGAGGGCGTTGAAGAGGCTATCGATGTTCCAGTTGTTGCCTGCGCTCATGTAATTCTCCGACATGAAAGAGCCAGCCAGAATCGGTTGGCGTAGCTGTTGCTCCATTTGCTTGAGCAAGCTTCGGTTTTCGGGAAGCACCCAAGTTTCGTGTTTCACATAACCGGCAGCGGCCAGGCCCGCACGCATCTGCTTCATATAAAAGCTCGACGGTTTTTTTGCGGACGCCTTCGCGCGCTCTCCCTTGGGACTTTCGGATTTCGCGGTGGGGGAACGGCTTTTCATGGCTATGACTCGGTTATGAACATCTCACGCGTGAGCCACACTACAACCAATCCAAAATGCCATCAATGGCTCACGCGTGAGTTTTTTATGACAGACGAAAAAAGGCCCGCAACGTGGCGGGCCCTCTGTTTATAGACTGTTTGCAAAGTGTTGCTTAGCGATCAGCCGACAGAAATTCGTCCGTCGAGATCACATTGGCGTAGGCAAAGCCCAGTGCTGACATGAACGCGGCGTGTACATGGGCGGCAGGCACGGTCAGGCCATTGAATTCCAGATCGCGGCTGGCGCAGGCGTCGTGAATCACCGTCACGGTGTAGCCCAAATCCGCTGCCGCGCGAGTGATGCCATCGACGCACATGTGGCTCATGCTGCCGACCACCACCAGCTCCTTGATGCCTTGTTCATCGAGGATCGATTGCAGTTCAGTCTCGCGAAACGAATTGACGAAGTGTTTGAGCACGACCGGCTCGTCGGCGCGGTTGAGCACTTTCGGGTGCAGCTTGGCGCCGTCTGAGCCCGGGGTGAAAAACGGCGCATCCGGCGAAGTGAATTCGTGGCGGATGTGCACCACTGAATCGCCCGCTTCGCGGAACGCTGCAATCAGTCGCACGGCGTTGTCGGCGGCGGCATCCGCGCCGACCAGCGGCCACTTGCCTTGGGGGAAGTAGTCGTTCTGGATATCGACTACGATGAGTGCTTGCTTGGCCATGGGTGTGTCCTCGAAGTGCTTGTTGGTGTGGTGCAAGTATTGGCGCTGGCCGATGATTCGAGGATTGGCCGCACCGACAATAGACAGGGGAAAACTGACAATGGGCGTTGAAAAAGCCGCCACCGCTGAACTCGGCGTGCTGATTTATCCCGGCGCGCAGATGGCGGCGGTGCATGGCTTGACCGATCTGTTCGGCGTGGCCAACCGCATTGCCGCTGAGCATCAGACCGCGCAATTGCCGGTGCTGCGGGTCAGTCATTGGCAGGTCGACGGTGATCAGCCGCCCGTGCGGGTTTACGACAGTCATCCGAGCGACGAAAGCGATTTGCTGGCGGTGCTGATTCCGCCGTCAATTGGCGGCTTCAGTTCGGCAAACATGCCAGCCAGCCTTGCGCAGTGGTTGCGCGATCAACATGCCCGTGGCGCGACGCTCGGCGGTGTCTGCGTGGGTTCGCTGATGTTGGCGGAAAGCGGTTTGCTCGATGGCCGTAGCGCCACCACCCACTGGACATCGGCCAAGGCGTTTGCCGAGCAATACCCGAAGATCAAATTGAAAGCCGATACGCCCATCGTCGATGACGGCGACCTGATTACCACCGCTGGATTGATGGCCTGGTCGGAGCTTGGCTTGCGCCTGGTCGACAGGTTGCTCGGGCCGAGCATCGCCACCGGTACCGCACGTTTTCTGGTGATCGAACACAGCGACAGTGCCAGTGAGTGCGGGAGCAATTTTGCGCCGATTCTCAGTCATGGCGATGCGGCGATTCTCAAGGTTCAGCATTGGCTGCAAAGCACCGGCGCGACGGATGTTTCGCTGACCGCGATGGCCGAGCGTGCAGGGCTGGAGGAGCGCACGTTTCTGCGGCGGTTTCGCGCGGCGAGCGGGTTGAAGCCGACCGAGTATTGTCAGCATCTGCGAGTGGGCAAGGCGCGCGAGATGCTTGAGTTCACCAATGGCACGATCGATCACATTGCGTGGACAGTGGGGTATCAGGATCCGGGAGCGTTTCGGGTGATCTTCAGGAAGATCACCGGGCTGGCGCCGAGTGATTATCGGGCGCGGTTTGGTGTGACCCCAACCCCAAAAGCAACGAATGCCTAATGTGGGAGCAAAGCTTGCTCGCGAAGGCAGTGTGTCAGTCACATATTTGCCACCTGACACAGCGTTTTCGCGAGCAAGCTTTGCTCCTACAAGGGCCACAGATCGTGCAATTTGCCGGGGTTTAGTTAGCGGTCGTGCAGATTGAAACAGGCGTGGTGCCAGCACGATTTCGGCAAGTTTTTGATTAAACGAGAGTTTCCGTAGAGCAGCCGTTGGCCTGATCTCTGCACCCTTCACCGCTACAGTCATCGAACCGAGGGAAGGGGGACGCATGACCCCGATCACCCGCAGGAAAATCGTCGTCGCCCACTCGGTGCGTGCCGGCGCGCCGCAGCATGAAGTGCAAACCAACAAAGCGCTGGCCCGCTGGCTGGCGCAAATTCTCGGGTTCAAATTCGGTGGCAGTTACGACCCGGAAAAACATCGCGGTCGTGACCTCTACTTGCTGCCGACGCAAACCATCGTCGGCGCCACCCACGCTCACGAGCTCGGCATCAAAGGCCCGGAAGATTTGTGGGGCGGATTTGTCGAGCACGACTTCATTTGCACCAAAGCCATCAGCCACGGTTTGCGCAGCCACTTGGCCCATGCGCCTGAGGGCTGGTCGCCGCTGTTTTCCGAACGGGTGCGCAACGTGGTGCTCGACGGCCTCAGCGTGTTTTCCCTGGAAGATGCGCGACCCGCCGCCGAGCATTTGCTGTACAGCGGGCCGATTCGTTTGAAGCCGGTTCATGCCTGCGCCGGTCGCGGCCAGGAAGTGATCAAGAGCCTCGACGCCTTCGATGAAATCCTCGCCCGGCCCAATATCGCAAAACAGTTCAGCGAAGGCGTGGTACTGGAACAGGACTTGAGCGACGTCGTCACCCACAGCGTCGGCCAGACGTTCATCGGCGACAAAGTGCTGAGCTACTGCGGTGATCAATACTTGACCAAAGATGCCCACGGCGAAGACGTGTATGGTGGTTCGAACCTGCTGGTGGTGCAGGGCGGCTATGCCGATCTGCTGGCGCTGGATCTGGCGGATGATGTCCGGCTGGCCATCGAACAGGCGCAGATTTTCGACAGCGCTGCCGATGAAGCTTATCCGCGCTTCTACGCCTCGCGGCGCAATTACGACATCGCCCAAGGGTTGGACAGCAACGGCAAAACCCGCAGCGGCGTGCTCGAACAATCCTGGCGCATGGGCGGTGCCAGCAGTGCTGAAGTTGCCGCGCTGCAAAGCTTCGTCAACGACCCGGGGATGCGCGCGATTCGTGTGTCGTCGGTGGAAACCTACATCGATCAGCCGCTGCCGGCGGACGCCATCGAGGTGTATCGCGGCCCGGCCGAAAACAGTGAATTTCTCCTCAAATACGTAACGGTCAAATCTTATGACGGCTAGAAGCGAAAGCATTCAAATCGACATTGATGATGAACAGATGAGCGGGACGTTTCTCAGTCCCAAATCGAAAGTCCCGGGGGTGTTGTTTGTTCACGGATGGGGCGGCAGTCAGGAGCGAGATCTTGAACGGGCCAAAGGTATTGCAGGGCTAGGGTGCGTGTGCCTGACCTTCGACTTGCGCGGGCATACCGGTGGCACCGGGATTCCGCTGACTCGCGTCACCCGTGAAGACAATCTGCGAGATCTGCTCGCGGCGTATGACCGCTTGCTCGCGCATCCTGCGCTCGATACCTCGGCGATTGCCGTGGTCGGCACCAGTTATGGCGGTTATCTGGCTGCAATCCTGACGTCGCTGCGCCCGGTGCGCTGGCTGGCGCTGCGGGTGCCGGCGTTGTATCGCGACGAGCAATGGCACACGCCGAAGCGGGAATTGGATAAAGCGGATTTGCGTGATTATCGAAGTACGCTGGTGCGCGCCGACAGCAACCGTGCGTTGCATGCGTGCTCGCAATTCACCGGGGATGTGTTGCTGGTGGAATCGGAAACCGATGACTACGTGCCGCACGCGGCGATCATGAGTTA
Source organism: Pseudomonas sp. NPDC088429 (assembly GCF_044753305.1). Taxonomy (NCBI): domain Bacteria; kingdom Pseudomonadati; phylum Pseudomonadota; class Gammaproteobacteria; order Pseudomonadales; family Pseudomonadaceae; genus Pseudomonas; species Pseudomonas sp. NPDC088429. The sequence continues at coordinate 17,314 of NZ_JBIVMX010000032.1, forward strand.
CCGCGCGGCGTGTCAGCAGACGCATTCGCTGACGCACCGGATTATCGATGGCGCCGATCACGCGCTGAGCGAGCCGGTTTCGCAGCAGGCTTACACCTCGATATTGGTGGACTGGATTACCGAGATGGTCGTCGGCGAACGGTTGAGCATTATTCAGTCTTGAAGATCAAAAGATCGCAGCCTGCGGCAGCTCCTACAGGGAGAATGCATTCCAACTGTAGGAGCTGCCGAAGGCTGCGATCTCTTGATCTTAATGCCTAGGTTTCTTCTCTATCCGCAACGCCTTGGCTTTGGCCTCTACCACCAAATACATCACCACCGTAATCAACAACGGCAACAGAAAATAAATCGCCCGATACGCCAACAACCCCGCCACCAGACTCCCTCGCGAAGCTTCATGCTGCAGCAGCGCAACAAACACCGCCTCCAGCACGCCAAGCCCCGCCGGAATATGCGTGATCACCCCGGCAATCGCGCTGATCAACAGCACACCCAGCACCAACGGATAATCCAATTTGCTCGGCAATAACGTGAAAATCACCGCCGCCATCAGCGACCAGTTCAACGCGCCCAACAGCAGTTGCAACACTGCCATGCGCAGCGATGGCAGGTTGATTTCCACGCCACGAATCGACCACTCGCGTCGCTTGGAAAACTGACACGCCGCGAGGTAACCGGCGCTGACCAGCAGCAACAAAACCCCGATGCCCTGCAACGCGTCGCTGCTGACTTTCCACCCCGGCGGCATAGTCACCAGACCACTGCTGAATACCGCACCGGCAATGGTCATATAGCCAAACCAGTTAGTCGCCAGGCTCAGCCCGAGAATCTTGGCAATGTTGCCTTTACTCACGCCCAACCGTGAATACAGCCGATAACGCATAGCGATGCCGCCGACCCACGCGCTCAGGTTCAGGTTGAACGCATAGCTGATAATCCCCACCGGCAGAATCTGTTTCCAGGTCAAATCCTGACGAATGTAGGTGCGGCCGATCAGGTCGAAACTGGCGTACACCAGAAAGCTCAGCAACGTCAGGCTGGCGGCAATGATCAAAGTGCGCACTTTGAAATCGGCGAGGGTTTCCAGTACTTCTTTCCATTCGATGCGCGTAGCGAACATCGTCAGCAACACAATCAGTGCGAGGAAAAACAGCAGCGTCAGCGGGCGTTTCCAGCGGCTCCATTTCGAGTGCGTCGCTGGCGCCGCGTGACCGCTCGGGTGCGCTTCGGAATGGCTCATGAGCGGTTACCTCGAAACGGCTTGAGCCGCGGTTTGTGCGCCGGCAACCAACCCGCCATCGCCGGGAAATGCCGCAGAAAGTGGAACACCAGAAAGCCCACGGTCATGTGCCAGATGCGCCCGCGTGGCGACTTGCTGGCGTCCATGGCTTTGCAATGGTTTTGGCTGAGGTCTTCGAGGCGCTCGAACAGATGCTGATTGAACGCGCGATCGCGGATCAGCACGTTGGCTTCCAGGTTCAGCGACAGACTCAGCGGATCGAGATTGCTCGAACCGACGGTGCTCCATTCTTCATCGACCAGCGCGACTTTGCCGTGCAGCGGACGCTGGCAATATTCGTGAATCTGCACGCCAGCCTTGAGCAAATAATCGTAGGTCATGCGCGCCGCGAGTTTCGCCACCAGCATGTCTGGCTGGCCTTGCAGGATCAGCCGCACATCGACACCGCGCCGGGCGGCATTGCGCATTTCGCGCAGCAAGCGGTAACCGGGAAAGAAGTAGGCGTTGGCGATCACCACACGGCGTTTGGCGCGGCGCAGCACTTGCAGATAAACGTCTTCGATATCAGTGCTGTGTTGGTCGTTGTCGCGGAACACCAGACGCACCTGACCGTCATGATCATCGAAGGCCATTTCCGCGCGACGCTGGCGCCGGCGTTGCCACCAGAACCGCGCGCGACCCGGCCGGCCACTTTGCAGCAGGGCGAAATGATGGATGTCGGCGACCGCCGGGCCCTGAATTTCCACCGAATAATCCTGCTTGGCTTCGGGGCCGAAATCGGCCAGATGATCGCCAGAAAAATTGATCCCGCCGATGAACGCGACCATGCCGTCGACCACGACAATTTTGCGGTGCAAGCGGCGGAACCAGTTGGTACGAATGCCGAGGCGTTTCGGCGCTGGATCGAAAATCTGCAAATGCACGCCGGCCTCGCTCAATGCGGCGAGATAACCGGTGGTCAACTCGCCACAACCGAAGCCGTCGAGGCTGACGGTGGTGCGCACGCCGCGCTTGGCCGCATCAATCAGAATCTCCTGCAGCTCGGCGCCGACCTTGTCTTCGAAAACGATGAAAGTCTCGAGGATAATTTCACTCTTCGCCGCGCGCATCGCTTCAAACACACGCGGGAAATATTCCTCGCCGTTTTCCAGCAATTGCACATGGTTGCCGCCCTGCCAGCGGTACTCGACGTCGACCTGACCGGGCTCGCGCACCGGTGGGGTAATGCTGATGGGTTCCACGGCGGATTTCTCCAGCGGCGCGCTGTTCATAGTTCGATCTCCACCGATAACGGTGCGTGGTCGGAAAGGTGAGACCAGGGCCGGTTGGCAAGGACTTTCGGCTGGCTGGCTTTAAGGTTACGGACATAAATACGGTCGAGGCGCAGGGTCGGCAGACGTGCGGGGAAACTGCGCGCCGGTTTGCCGTGGTGCTCGGCGAACACTTCACACAGGCCCGAGGGTTTGAGCAACGCATCGGCGCGCTGGCGCCAGTCATTGAAGTCACCGGCGACGATCACGGGCGCGTCGTCCGGCAGTTCGGCCAAGCGTTCGCCGAGTAGCTTCAACTGCGCGTTGCGATGACTTTCACGCAGGCCCAGATGCACGCAGATCGCGTGGATCTCGGCGCCGTCGCCGGGCAGGCGCAGCACGCAATGCAGCAGACCACGGTTCTCGTGGCCGCTGATCGACACGTCGAGATTGTCGTGGCGGATGATCTGGAATTTCGACAACAACGCATTGCCGTGATCGCCGTCCGGGTACACCGCGTTGCGCCCATAGGCGAACTGCGGCCAGAGGCTGTCGGCGAGGAATTCGTACTGCGGCATCGTCGGCCAATTGCTGTAGCGCTTGTGATGATGCTCGTGGGTGCCGTGGACTTCCTGCAGGAACACCACGTCGGCGGCGACGCTGCGCACCGCTTCGCGCAATTCCGGAAGGATGAAGCGCCGGTTGAGGGCGGTAAAACCCTTGTGGGTGTTGACCGTCAGCACGGTGAAAGTACGCACCGACGGCGCGACGACCGAGCCTTCATCGGTGAAGCCGACCGGTTCTGAAATACTCATGCCAGCACTCCTTCGCCAGCGGGTTCACCGGGGGTGGTGGCGAGGTCTTTATCCAGCTCGAAACGGTGCAGCAGATCACGGGCGTCGTAGGGCGCGCGGACTTTGATGTCGTTGTCGAAATAGCAGAACACTTCGCGGGATTTGCGTGCGCGCGGCTTCAAGCGCGGGGCGATCAGATGGGCATCTTTCGGTTGCTCGCCATGGTGCCAGGCGTCGATGCGCTCGGCCCAACGCTTGAGGGCTGGCGCGGTGTAACCGCTGGCGTAGAGTTCTTCGGCGCCGTGCAGGCGCAGATAAACGAAGTCGCTGGTCAGGTCTTCGCGGTAGGGCCATTTATCGGCGGTGTCGGCGATTACCAGCGCGGTGTTGTAACGCTTCAGTAACCGCACAAATTCGGGATCGAGGAAGCTGTCGTTGCGGATTTCCACGGCATGACGCAGCGGCTTTTTGCGCCAGGCTTTCATGCTCGCGTGGCCGTGCAGGTGGGAGTCGTGTTGATGGGCGAGGGCGGCCGCCGCTTCGGTGTCGTGCGGCAATAGCGCGAGGAAATGCTCGAAACGCTCGGGCTCGAATTTGAAGTTCGGCGGGAACTGCCAAAGGATCGGCCCGAGTTTTTCCTTGAGCTCCAGAATTCCCGAGGCGAAGAAATTCGCCAGCGGTTTTTCGATATCGCGCAAACGGCGGATATGGGTGATGAAGCGCGGGGCTTTGACGCTGAAGACGAAGTCGTCGGGTGTTTCGGCGTACCACTGCGCATAGCGTTCGGGTCGTTGCAGGGCATAGAACGATCCGTTGATTTCGATGCTGTTGACCGCCCTCGACGCGAATTGCAATTCGCGCTTTTGCGCCAGTCCCTTGGGGTAGAAGTCCCCGCGCCACGGTTCGTAGCGCCAGCCGGAAATACCGATGTGAATCGTTGCCATGCCACCCTCCCGTTGAAAGCCCTCGTGTTGCCGCTGTCTTTTGATGACTGCGGGCGGATCGGGAAAGTTTCGGCGGTATTACGGACGGTCACATCTAAGGCGAAGATCAAAAGCGCTCCCCCTCACCCCAACCCTCTCCCCCAAGGGGGCGAGGGGGAAGGGAGCAGATGTGCGTGGTTTTGAAGGCCTGAGTTCGACTGTAGACCTTCAGGTCGATGCACCAAGACCAGTCGACTCGGTCAGTTCCCTCTCCCTCTGGGAGAGGGCTAGGGTGAGGGGGCTCTTGAACTTGCCGCGCAAAACTTGATCAGTTCCTTACAGGTTCAGCCACGGGAGATCGGAGTTTTGGTCAAGTTCAGGATCGCCATTCTGCTGGGAGCATTGCTGTTTCTCGGTGCCAGTGAAATCGACGCCGCCGCGCTGCCGGGTGTTCCGGCCGCTGCCGAAGAACCGGCCAAACCCGAGCCGCTGGTGCAGGGCGGTCTGCTCGGTGCGATCAGTTCGAGCATCGACGACGTGCAGGACAAACTCGACATCAACGAGCATCTGGTCGACGCCTGGCGCCTGCGCGCCGACCGTGCGGCCGATGAAGTCGACAAACTGGTCAACCAGCCGTCGAACCGCTCAGGCTGGAGTGTCGCCGGAGATTTCCTCACGCTGTCCGGCACTTGGCTCGGCAGTTTTGCGCTGCTCACCGTACTCGGCAGTTTGTTGGCCAACCGTATGCGTGGAGGCCGCTGGTTACGCACCCGCCAACGCAGTCAGGATCTGATCGGCTACTTGCTGCCGTACACGCTTCCGGCGCTGATCTGCCTGCCGTTGACCCTGTATGTCAGTCATTTTCTGCAAGCTTCGGTGGGGCGCGCGCTGGCGCTGTGTCTGGCTTATGCCACCAGCAGCGGCATCTTTTCCACTTCGATGCTGTTATGCGTGGTGGTGATGTTCAACGTCGGGCACAAACGTCCCGCCGCACGCATCATCCGCAATTATTGCCCGCGTCCGTTGTTCCTGATCGGCTTCCTCGCCGCCCTCAGCGATGCGCTGACCAGCCCGCAAATCGCCCGGCAACTGGGCGGCAATATCACCAGCAGCGTCGCCGTGTTTACCGGCCTGATCGCCTCGGTGATTTTCGGACTGTTGGTGATTCGCTTGCGTCGCCCAGTGGCGCATCTGATCCGCAACCGCTCGCTGGCTCAACGTTTGAAACAGCCCTCCTTGCAGGAGTCACTGCGGATTTTTTCCGGGCTGTGGTATTGGCCGATTGTCTTGATGGTGCTGGTCTCGGCGGTCAACCTCATCGGCATCGGCGAGGACAATCAAAAAGCCCTGCGCTGCGCGTTGTTCACCACGGTGCTGCTGATCGGCACGGTATTTCTCAGCACGATTCTGCAGCACTTGTTCAAGTCACGAAAAGCCGAAGCGATCCAGCGCAGCAGCGCTTACAAGGAACGCTTCCTGAGCCTGTTGCACGCCTTGCTGCGGATCGTGATCGCCATCGCCTTCATCGATATTCTCGGACGGATCTGGGGCGTGTCGCTGCTCGATTTTGCCCAGAGCAGCACGGTCGGGCGAGCGATCAGTAACGCGTTGAGCAGCATCGGTTTGATCTTCCTGGTGACCTGGCTGTTGTGGGTGGTGCTCGACACGGCGATTCAGGAGGCACTGAAACCGCCGCTCAGCAAACGCGCGGCGCGCCAGCCGAGCACACGGGTGAAAACCATCCTGCCGCTGCTGCGCAACGCGATCAAAATCATCCTCGTGGTGATCTGCGCGATCACCACCATGGCCAACCTGGGGATCAACGTTGCGCCGCTGCTGGCGGGTGCCGGGGTGGTCGGTCTGGCCATCGGTTTCGGTTCGCAGCAACTGGTGCAGGACGTGATTACCGGGCTGTTCATCATCATCGAAGACACCCTGTCGATCGGCGATTGGGTGGTGCTCGATTCCGGGCATGCCGGTACGGTCGAAGGGCTGACCATTCGTACCCTGCGGCTGCGTGACGGCAAGGGTTTTGTGCACTCGGTGCCGTTTGGCCAGATCAAGGCTGTGACCAACCAGTCGCGGCAGTTCGCCTATGCGTTTTTCTCGGTGCAGTTCACCTATGACACGGACGTGGATAAAGCCATTGAGTTGATTCGCGAGACCGGCGATTCGATCCGCGAAGACCCGTTCCTCAAGTACAACCTGCAAGGGCCGCTGGATGTATTTGGCGTGGATCGGATGGATTTGAATGGCGTGGTGCTGACGGCGCAATTCAGAACGGTGTCGGGCGGGCAGTATGCGGTGAGCCGGGCGTTTAACCAGCGTTTGAAGAAGCTTGTGGATAACACCGAGACGGTGCATTTCGCGCAGACTTATCCACAGCAGGTTTTGTTGCCGAAGCGGCAGGTGCAGGAGGGAGAGGTGGTGGCGACCGAGGTGCCGCAGGGGTCGCGGACTTAACGCAGGTCTCGTGTTGCTAATACTGGCCTTATCGCGAGCAGGCTCACTCCTACAGGGGAATGCATTCCAAAATGTAGGAGTGAGCCTGCTCGCGATGAGGCCAGAACAGTCACCCTCAATGCCGGATCAGCTTGCCGCGCAGCTGCTCCATATCGATCTGATCCAGCTCCAGCCAGAACTGCTGCTTGCCGGCAATCTCCGCCGCCGCCGGCAACCCATCGCGATACACCAATCGATTGCTCACCAGCGCCGGCACTTTCACCCCCGGCAACAACGTCCCGGCCAGGTTCAGCGGATCAACCCCGCACACCGCCACCAGACTGCCGTCATGCGGCCGCCGCCGTACCTCGCGCAAGAGTGGAATGGCTTCGGGCAAGGCAAACTGTTCCCCCGCCAAACCACTGACAAACCGCCCGCCCCGAATCTCGCCGCGTGCTTCCAGCCGATGAAACGTGCGCAGCAATTCCCGCCAACTCGGCAGCCAATCCGCCTCACGCTCCAGCAAGCGCCAGAACACCACGCCGTAACGGCGCAGCAAGGTCATGGCGACATGCTCCAGGGTTTCGCTGTTATCCACAGCCGCCCCGCGCCGTAGCAACGCCCAGCGCCCGGCATCATCCATGCCGCCAACAAACGCCCCGCGTCCACGCCGACTGCTGCGCTGCTGGCGCTTGCTTGCCGGGGTAATCAGCGCGCGCAGGCCGGCGAAGCTGTCGGCGTTCACCAGCCCGGCGCCGACCAGTTCCTGCAAGGCGATTTCCAGTTCGGTGCGCAGCAAATGCGCTTCATGAATCAGCTCATCGAAAAACAGCGCACCGTGCTGACTAAGCGCTTCAAAGACCTTCTGGGTTTTCGGCGAGAGTTCGCTCACGGGCGTCTGTTCGGCCAGCGCGCTCCATAAGCCAACCTGACTGCGCGGCAGCAACACGATCGGCGTGCTGCGCAACGCCGTGCCGCTGACTTTTTGCCGGGCACTGAGGCGTGTCCACACCAGTTTGCCGTTGCGGCACAGCTCATCCAGCCAGCTCGGCGAATAATCCTTGAGACGCGCCGGAAGAATATCGCTGTCCCACGCCGAGGCCGCCGCCGCGTAACCTTCAAACTGGCCGACAATCGCTGGCAACACGGCGCTGCCCTGACCCCGCGTCGCGGGCGAAAGATGTTGCCAGTCGAACAGAAAGCGCATGAAATCCTGCAACGCCACCGGTTCGATTTCCCGGCGCAGACGCTTGACCGTGTAGCGATGAATACGTGCGAGCAGATGCCGTTCGCACCATTCCTCGATGTTCAGTTTCGGCGTGAACTGGCCGCGCAGCACGTAGCCTTCACGCTCCAGTTGGGCGAGGGCTTGATTGACTTGAGCGGTTGGCAGCGCGAGCGGTTCAGCTATGGCGGGTAACGGCAGTGGGCCGAACGCACCGAGGCGCGCGCGGATTACTTCGACCAACGCCTCATCGAATGTCCAGACCTCATTGAATCCCGGCAACGCCTCCAGCTCAGGTTGTACTTTGGCCTGTGGATAAAGCGCTTGCAGGCAGCTCAGGCGTTCGCGGGCCAGCCATAAACAATGTTCGGGATCGACCTGCAATCGGCAGGCGCGACCGCTGCCGGCCAACGTGTCCAGCCATCCACGCCAGCCTTCGTTCGCTCGCACTTCAGCCTCGCTGATACACGCCAGACTCATCAACGCCTCGTGCATTTCATCGACAGCGTTTGGCGACGGCCAGGCTTCTTCGCGTACAGCGTTAATCGCGTCCGCATCCAGCGCACCGAGATCGTCGGTCGATTGCGGATCACTCCAGCGCCGGTTGATCACCGCTTGGGTACGACGTTCTTCCAGCGGTGCATCGTCGAGAAAGGCGTACGGCCGCGCACTGAGAATTTCCGCCGCGAGCGGTGAGGGCGCCGGCAAATCGCGGCTGATCAAACGCACCTCGCCACGCTCCATGCGTCGCAGCAGATTGAGCCAGCCTTCGCAGTCCATCGCCTCGTGCAGGCAGTCGTCGAGGGTTTGCTCAATCAACGGATGCTCAGGAATTTCGCGTTCACCAGCGAGATTTTCCAGGCAGGCAATCTGATCGGGAAACACGCTGGCAATCAGGTCTTCGCTTTTCATTCGCTGCAACTGCGGCGCGACTTTGCGCCCTCCGGTAAAACGCGGCAGCGCCAATGCCACCCCGGCATTCCAGCGCCAGCGCACGCCGAACAGCGGCGCATCGAGCACCGCTTGAATGAGGATCTGCTCAGCGCTGTTGCTGTGCAGGTAACGCCAGATCTCATCCAGTTCAAAGCTGTGGCTGGTGGACAGCGATAGGACGATGGCGTCCTCGCTGGCCGCTGCCTGCAATTCGAAATTGAACGTACGGCAGAAACGCTTGCGCAGGGCCAAACCCCAGGCGCGGTTGATGCGGCTGCCGAACGGTGAATGGATGATCAGTTGCGTGCCGCCGGATTCGTCGAAAAATCGCTCCATCAACAGCGTGTCCTGCGAGGGCAGGGCGCCGAGGGTTTGCCGGGCGCGGGCAAGGTATTCGACCAGTTGTTCGGCGCTGGCGCGGTTGAGGCCGAGGGTCTGCGTCAGCCAGTCGAGGGCTGGTTGCAAGTCTCCGGGGCTGGCGCCAAGCAACGTGTCGAGGTGCGATTGCAGGCGCGCCACGGCGAACGACAGTTCATCGCTGCGCCCCGGTGCTTCGCCGAGCCAGAACGGAATGGTCGGCGGCTGGCCGTGGGCATCCTCGACCCGTACTTTGCCGGTTTCCACACGGAGGATGCGGTAGGAGGTATTGCCGAGCTGGAACACATCGCCGGCAATGCTTTCCACGGCGAAGTCTTCGTTGACGCTGCCGATGTTCAGGCCTTGCGGCTCAAGCATCACGCTGTAATCGGCGTTGTCGGGAATGGTGCCGCCGCTGGTCACGGCAGCGAGTTTCGCACCACGGCGGCCACGCAAAGTGCGGCTGACGGCGTCGCGGTGCAGGTAGGCGCTGCGAATGCCTTGGCGACCGTTGTAGCCTTCGGCGAGCATGCTCAGCAGGGCTTGATAGTGTTTTTCGTCGAGGTCGCGATAGGGCGAAGCTTGGCGGAACATCGCCAGCAAGGCATCTTCTGACCATTCCTGACAGCTGACTTCGGCGATGATTTGCTGGGCGAGTACATCCAGCGGCGCGACGGGAATATGCAGGGTGTCGAGTTCGCCACGGCGTACGCAGTCGAGCAGGGCGGCGCATTCAATCAAGTCATCGCGGGTAGTGGCGAACAAACGGCCCTTGGGCGTGCCGCCGACCTGGTGCCCAGAGCGACCGACCCTTTGTAGAAACCCGGCGATGGAGCGCGGTGAAGCGATCTGACAGACCAGATCGACTTCGCCGATATCGATGCCCAGTTCCAGCGAAGCGGTGGCGATCAACACCTGCAACTCGCCACGCTTGAGGCGTTGTTCGGCGTCGAGACGAAACTCCTTGGCCAGACTGCCGTGATGCGCCGCCACTGCATGTTTGCCGAGGCGCTCGCTGAGGTGCCGGCTCAGGCGTTCGGCGAGGCGTCGGGTGTTGACGAAAATCAGTGTGGTGCGGTGCTCGCGGGCGAGTTCGGCGAGGCGGTCGTAGACCAATTCCCAGACATCGTTGGCCATGACGGCCGACAACGGCACGGGCGGCACTTCGATGCCGAGATCCCGTGGCCGGGCGTGACCGATGTCGATGATTTCGCAGGGGCGATCATGGCCGACGAGGAACTGCGCCACGGCTTCGACAGGTTTTTGCGTGGCGGACAGGCCGATGCGGGTCAGCGGTTCGGCGCACAGTGCTTGCAGGCGCTCCAGGCTTAAGGCCAGGTGACTGCCGCGTTTGCCGGCGGCCATGGCGTGGATTTCATCGATGATCACCGTGCGCGTGGTGCCGAGCATTTTTCGCCCGGATTCCGAGCCGAGCAGGACGTAGAGCGATTCCGGGGTGGTCACCAGAATGTGCGGCGCGGTTTTGCGCATGGCGGCGCGGTCTTTTTGCGGGGTGTCGCCGGTGCGCACGGCGGTGGTGATGTGGATTTCCGGCAGGTTCATCTGCCGCAGCTGTTCGGTGATCCCGGCAAGTGGATTTTGCAGGTTGATGCGGATGTCGTTCGACAGGGCTTTGAGCGGCGAGACGTAAACCACCAGGGTTTCGTCGGGCAGGCCGTCGGGGTTTTCCAGACCACGGTGGACGAGGTCGTCGAGTACGGCGAGGAACGCGGTGAGGGTTTTGCCCGAGCCGGTGGGCGCGGCGATCAGCGTCGAGCGGCGCTGGCGGATCAACGGCCATGCGCGGGCCTGGGCGGCGGTGACCGTCGGGAAGGTCTTGCGGAACCAGGCGCTGACGGCGGGGTGAAAGCCTGCCAGAGCGCTGTCGGCGGGGAGGGGCAGATTCATGGCTTAAGTTATGCGGTCGCAGGGGGGAAGATGCAAGTACCGTTCGGGCCTCATCGCGAGCAGGCTCACTCCTACATATTGGAATGCGTTCCCCTGTAGGAGTGAGCCTGCTCGCGATGGCGCCAGTCGAGGCACTACAAATATCCGGGATGTACACTTTACGGATGACGGTTGCGCACTAAACCCGCAAAATGCAACGATTCCGGCAATTATCGGCGACGCTTCCACAAGATCCGTCGCTCAAGCCATCGTTCCAATCAGACTGGGCCTGCTGACTCTATGCGAATGCGCCTTATGTTACTGGGCGGCGGAAATGCCCTTGGGCAGGCGCTGATTCGCCTCGGTGCAGAGGAAGACATCGGTTTCCTCGCCCCCCGCCCGCCCGAAAACGGCTGGGATGCCGCGAGCCTGACCCAATTGCTCGACGACACCCGTCCCGATGCGTTGATCAACCTCGCCTACTATTTCGACTGGTTCCAGGCCGAAACGGTCAGCGAAAGCCGTATGGCCGGGCAGGAGCGCGCGATCGAGCGTCTGGCCGAATTGTGCCAGCACCACAACATCGTCCTCGTGCAGCCCTCCAGTTATCGGGTGTTCGACGGCTCGCGCGCCACCGCTTACAGCGAAAAAGATGAACCAGTGCCGCTGGGCCTGCGCGGTCAGGCGTTGTGGCGTATCGAACAGAGCGTTCGCGCGACTTGCCCGCAGCATGTGTTGCTGCGTTTCGGCTGGCTGCTCGATGACAGCGCCGACGGCACCCTCGGCCGTTTCCTCGCCCGCGCCGAGCAACCGGAAGAATTGCTGCTGGCCGATGATCGCCGTGGCAATCCGACCCCGGTCGACGACGCTGCGCGGGTGATCATCTCGGTGCTCAAGCAACTCGATTGCGCGGCGCCGCTGTGGGGCACTTATCATTACGCCGGCCACGAGGCGACCACGCCGCTGGCGCTGGGTCAGGCGATTCTGACCGAAGCGCGCAGCCTGCACGCCCTGGCCATCGAAGCGCCGACCGCTCAGGCTCACGCCGCGCGCCCGGACGCTGCCGAAGAACCGCAACACGCGGTGCTGGCCTGCAAGAAAATTCTGCACACTTTCGGGATCAAGCCGCGCGCCTGGCGTGCCGCGCTCCCGGCTTTACTGGATAGGTTTTATCGTCATGGCTGAAGGCCCTGTTTTAATCACCGGCGGCGCCGGTTTCATCGGCTCGCACCTGACCGATGCCTTGCTCGCCAAGGGCCATTCGGTGCGGATTCTCGATGACCTGTCGACCGGTAAGCGCGCCAACCTGCCGCTGGACAATCCTAAGGTTGAACTGGTTGTCGGCGATGTTGCCGATGCGGCGCTGGTCGCTCAGGCGATGCAGGGTTGCAGCGCCGTGGCGCATCTGGCCGCTGTGGCCTCGGTGCAGGCTTCGGTGGATGATCCGGTGAAGACGCACCAGAGCAATTTCATTGGCACGCTGAATGTCTGCGAAGCCATGCGTCAGGCCGGGGTTAAACGTGTGCTGTTCGCCTCCAGCGCGGCGGTGTACGGCAACAATGGTGAGGGCGAGTCGATTGATGAAGACACGCCGAAAGCACCGCTGACACCGTATGCCTCGGACAAATTGGCCGGTGAGCATTACTTCGATTTCTATCGCCGCCAGCACGGTCTGGAACCGGCGATTTTTCGCTTCTTCAACATTTTCGGCCCGCGCCAGGATCCGTCCTCGCCGTACTCCGGGGTGATCAGCATCTTCAGTGAGCGCGCGCAGAAAGGGTTGCCGATCACCGTGTTTGGTGATGGTGAGCAGACGCGGGATTTCCTTTATGTCGAGGATCTGGTCGACGTGCTGGTGCAGGCGATTGAAAAGCCTGAAGTGGAAGCGGGCGCGGTGAATGTTGGCTGGAATCAGTCGATGAACCTCAAGCAGATGCTCGCGGCGTTGCAGACGGTGGTGGGTGAGTTGCCGCCGATCAGCTACGGGCCGGCGCGGTCGGGGGATATTCGGCATTCGCGGGCGAATAATCAGCGCTTGCTGGCGCGGTTTAAGCTGCCGGAGCAGACGCCGATGAGTGTGGGGTTGGCGCGGTTGTTGGGGCGTTCCTGAGAAGAGCCCCTCACCCTAGCCCTCTCCCGGAGGGAGAGGGGACTGATTGCGGTGGATGGTCGAGTTGCGCCGACGTGAAATACCGAGTCGAACTCAGGTTTTGAAAAACATGAAGATCGGCTCCCTTTCCCCCTCTCCCAGAGGGAGAGGGCTGGGGTGAGGGGGTTGGATTTCAGCCACCCAACAATTCCAGCAGACATGAAAAAGGCGCCCTTCAACAGGCGCCTTTTACACGGCCGGAATGTACCGCTATCCCTTGTGGCGAGGGGATTTATCCCCCGATCAACTAACTGGCAGTCGCCTTCAGATTCAAGTCTGCCCACCACCAAGCCTCATCCACCACCACGCGAATGTTCCTTAGAACTTGTAGCCCAACCCCACCATGTACACAAACGGATCGACATCCACATTCACCCGTGCCCGAGTACCCGGCGCCACCGCGTTGTTCTCCACAGTCGCGCGAGTATCGATGTCGATATAACGCACTTGGGCGTTGATCATCACCTTGTCAGTCAGCATGTAATCGGCACCGACCTGCCACGCCAGACCCCAAGAGTTTTTCGCCTTGAAGTTGCTGAAGCCTGCAGTCTGCGCTTCGCTGCCGACGTGTTCGTCATAGATCCAGGTGTAGTTGATGCCGCCGCCCACATACGGTTGGAAGGCCGACTTCGAATCCAGCGGGTAGTAGACGACGCTAAGGGTCGGCGGCAGGTGTTTCAGGGTGCCGAGTTTGCCGTTGGCTGCTGGCAGGGCTGTGTTTTTGAGCTTCACGTCATGTTCGAACGGCGAGGCCGCCAGCAACTCGATACCGATGTTGTTGGTGATCATGTAAGCGAAGTTGAGACCCAATTGGGTGTCGCTGCTCATGGTCGCCTTGCCGCCCAGGTTGGCGCCGCTCAGCGGACCCTGATCGACCTTGACGCTGGAGCTGTCGGCCTTCGGGTTGACGGTGATTGCACCGGCGCGAACGATAATGTCACCGGCATCGTGGGCGTGGGCGAGCGGGGCTGCGAGCGCGAGGGCAAACAACGAAGCGCTGAGCAAGGACTTGTTCATGGGGGCTCCAAAGGACGTTAAAAATTTCTGATGTCCTATGATACGAAGCCAACTGATACGGTCTTTTGACGCAGCTCAATGAAACAGTGAAGTCCGCAAAAGATCGCAGCCTTCGGCAGCTCCTACAGAGAAACATGATCCCCTGTAGGCGCTGCCGAAGGCTGCGATCTTTTGATCTTGAAACTACCGGGATTTACTCCGGCAGCTCATACACATAAATCTTGTCCGCCTCCATCTGATACCCGGCATCCGCCAGCTCGCTGCTCGACGCCTTGACCTGCAACGGCCCCTCGATCCAGTACGGCTGATACAGCTCATCCAGCTTCACACCCAACTCGCTTTTCACATGCACGATCTGGTTCGACGGCGGTGGCGGCACATGGATGCACGCGCCGAAATACGGCACCAGCAAGAAGTCCGTGGTGCGCCCCTCTTCATTGACTTCCAGCGGCACGATGTAACCCGGCAGTCGAATAGTCTGACCGTAGAGCGACTGCACCACCGGCGCATTCGGCATGTCCTGCTTCGCCGCTGGCGCCGACTCCGCCGACAGCGCATCGCTCATTTTCGACATGTCGTGCAGCGGGGTCATGTTCGGCACTTCCGGCGCGGCGTCCGGCGGGATCATTTCCGACCATGTCAGGTCTTTCGGCCCTGCGGCCCACACGGGCAGGGCAACCAGCAACAGCAGCGCAAGTACGGCGCGGGGCATGGTGAACATCCTCATAAACGGATCGACAGGCCATCGGCCAACGATTGGCGATAAGCGCGCCAGGCCGGCACGCTGCCCATCAGCAGCGCGGCCGCCAGAATGCCACCGAGCAGCGTCCATTCATACTCGCTCGGCCACGCCAGCGGCAGAAACAAACCGTAATTGGCCTGCACGTAACCCTGCGCAGCGGCGATGCCGATGTACAGCAACGCAACGCCGGCGATCACCCCGGTCAGCGCCAGAGCGAACGCTTCCAGCACCAGCAGACTCGCGATGTGCCACGGCCGCGCACCGACCGAACGCAGAATCGCCATCTCGCGGCGACGCTCGTTGAGGCTGGTGAGAATCGCCGTGAGCATGCCGATCAAACCGGTCAGCACGACGAACAGCGAAACCACGAACAAGGCTTTTTCAGCGGTGCTCATCAGGCTCCACAACTCCTGCAATGCCACGCCCGGCAGGATCGCCAGCATCGGTTCGCCACGGAATTCGTTGATCTCGCGTTGCAGCGCAAAAGTGGAAATCTTGCTGTTGAGACCGAGCATAAACGCGGTGATCGCTTGCGGCGTCAGATCCATGTTGCGCGCCTGATCCGCCGTGATTCGGCCATTGCCACGTGCCGGCACGCCGTTGTGCCAGTCGATGTGAATCGCCTCCATGCCACCGAGGCTGATGTGCAACGTGCGATCGACCGGGGTGCCGGTGCGCTTGAGAATGCCGACCACGGTGAACGGTTTGTCGTCGTGTTTGACCAGACTGATCGCCGCCACTCCGTGGGCCAGCACCAGTTGGTCGCCGAGTTTGTAATGCAGTGCATCGGCGACTTCAGCACCGAGCACCACTTCAAACGGATCGGTGGCAAACGCACGACCGTCGGCCAGTTGCAGATGCTGCTTGCGACCGTACTGGTAGTGCTCGAAATACGCTTCAGTGGTGCCCATCACGCGATAGCCGCGATGGGAGTCGCCGAGGGACATCGGGATCGCCCACTTCACTTTCGGGTTGTTGGCGAAGTGTTCGAAGCTGTCCCAGCGAATGTTGTTGGTGGCGTTGCCAATGCGGAACACCGAGTACAGCAACAGATTCACCGAACCGGAGCGCGCGCCGACAATCAGGTCGGTGCCGCTGATGGTGCTGGCGAAACTGGCTTTGGCTTCGGTGCGCACCCGTTCAACAGCGAGCAGCAGGCACACTGACAAGGCAATCGCGAACGCGGTGAGGAGGGCGGTAAAGCGGCGGTTAGCCAGGCTGGCCATGGCCAGACGAAACAGATACATCTCAGACCTCGGCAGACGTGGCGGCGCGATTGAGTTCGGCCAGGGACAGATGACGGTCGAACAACGGCGCCAGGCTCTGATCGTGGCTGACGAACAGCAGACTCGATCCGGCTTCGCGGCACTCGGCGAATAACAGACGAATGAAGTTTTCCCGGGCGTCGTAATCCAGCGCCGAGGTCGGTTCGTCGGCGATTACCAGTTCGGGCTGACCGATCAAGGCACGCGCGGCGGCCACACGTTGTTGCTGACCAATCGACAACGAATCAGCGCGACGGCTGAGAATGCTTTCATCCTTCAGACCCAAGTGGGCGAGTAAGGTCGCGGCGGCCTGGTCGACGCTGCCGTGACGCTGTTTCGCCCGTTGCGCACGCAGTTTGGAGAAGTGGCATGGCAGCTCAACGTTCTCGCGCACCGAGAGAAACGGCAGCAAGTTGAACTGCTGAAAAATGTAGCCGGTGTGATCGACGCGGAAGGTGTCGCGGGCGCCGGCGGAGAGTTCGGTCAGTTCCTGGCCGAGCAAACGAATGCTGCCGCGATCAGGTTTCTGCACACCGCCGAGCAGGCCGAGCAGGGTGGTTTTGCCGCTGCCGCTCGGGCCTTTGAGAAACAGGGTTTCGCCCGGTTCCAGACGAAACGCCGGGATGTCCAGCAACGGCGGGTGACCGGGCCAACTGAAGCCCAGGTCGGACAGTTCGATGAGTGCTTGGGTCATGGCACCAATATCATGAGTTTTCATAGCCCTGTAGGAGCTGCCGAAGGCTGCGATCTTTTGATCCTGATCTTCTTAAAGCAAGATCAAAAGATCGCAGCCTTCGGCAGCTCCTACAGGGGGATTTTCGGTGTGATCAGAATTTCAGGGAGGCAGCCTTGGCCGTCACTTCAGCACCTTGCTGGCCGCTCGCGCTGATCAGTTGTACCTGAATTTTCTGGGTCGCCGGGAAGGTATTGAAGATGTTCGCCAGATCCAATGTCTTCAACGCGCCGGGCGTTGCGCACTTGATCTGGTAGTGCGCGTGGATTTCGCTGTGGTCGTGGTGATGTTCGTGACCGTCCTTGTCCGCTTCATCTTCGTCATGATCGTCGGCATCCGGTTTGTCGCCAAACAACGGGCTCTCGAGTTCCTGACCGACGACTTTGCAACCGGCAGCGGCTGGCAGACTGAACAGCGCCAGCGGTTTCTCCAGTTGCGCACGAGCGGCGGCGACTTTGGCTTTATCGGCATCCGTGGTCGCGAGGTGTTCGAAACCCACGAGGTTCATCGCCGGGCTTTCCAGCTCCAGTTCAAGGGTCTGACCGTCGAGCGCGGCGTTCAGGCGACCGACACCGTGCTCATGTGCGCCGAGGCTGCCGTGTTCATGATCGTGGTCGTGCTCATCGGCAGCATGGGCGACGGCCAGCGGCAACAGGGCAAACGGCAAAGCGAGCAGCAGACGGCGCATGGCGAACTCCGGGAGTAAAGTGAAGAGTTTGTTATGTAATCTTATAACGAAAGTCCGCAGAGTTTGCCCGTGCGCTTGGCGTTGCACAAGTCCCGTGGGAGCATGCAGGTCAGAAAAGTGCAGGAGCGAACTCAATGTTGCGGATACGCGGAACCGTCGGTGACCTGCCGGTGGATTTGACGGTGGAACTGGATGACAGCGACTGGGCACGGCTCGGCTCGGCCCTGAATGGGCAAGCGCAGACGGCGCAGCCTGAAGTGGCCACGTCGGCGCCAGCGGCGAAAACGCTGAATCAGGATGATGCGTTGTGGCAGGTGGCGCGGGATCTGTTGCGCAAGGCCGGGCAACTCAGCGGGCCGGATCTGCTTGATCAGCTTGAAGGGCTGACCGGCAGCGCGGTGGCGGGCAAGCGCTTGCTGGTGCGTTTGCGCCACAGTTCGGACGTGAAAGTGGTGAGTGGCGGGGATACGCCGCTTTACAGCTGGATCGAGTGAATCGCAAAAGATCGCAGCCTGCGGCAGCTCCTACAGGGATGTACACGATCCCAATGTAGGAGCTGCCGAAGGCTGCGATCTTTTGATTTTAATAAAGGGCAGCAAACATCTTACGGCGGTAAACGCTGACCAATGGATGATCGTTGCCCAGCAACTCAAACACCTGCAGCAACGTCTTGTGCGGCAACCCTTCGGCATAATTGCGATTGCGGATAAACAGCTTGAGCATCGCCTCCAGCGCGGCTTCGTACTGCTGACGCGCCAGTTGCTGGATCGCCAGTTGATACACCGCCTCATCGTCCTGCGGATCTTTCGCCAAACGGGCTTTCAAGTCAGCCGCATCCGGCAGATCACGCGCCAGACCGAGAAACTTGATCTGCGCCTTGGCCCCGGCCAGCGCGGCTTTGTGCTCGTCGCTTTTGACCGCATCCAGCACGGTCTGCGCTTCGCCCAGCTCACCGCGTTCAGTCAGGCAACGCGCATAGAGAATCAGCGCTTTGGCGTTGGTGTTGTCTTCATTGAGCATCACCACCAGCGCCGCTTCGGCATCGGCATAACGGCCGTCATCGAACAACGCTTGAGCCTGTTCGAATGGATCGGCTTCGGCCGGCGGTGGCATCTGCACATGCGGCTCAAGCAGGGCACGCACGGCGGATTCCGGTTGCGCACCGGCAAAACCGTCGACCGGTTGACCGTCCTTGAACAGCACCACGGTCGGCAGGCTGCGAATGCCGAAACGGGCGACGATGTCCTGCTCGATGTCGCAGTTGACCTTGGCCAGCAGCAACTCGCCCTGGTAACTCTCGGCAATGGTTTGCAGCATCGGCATCAGCGCCTTGCACGGCGCACACCATTCGGCCCAGAAATCCACCAGCACCGGTTTGCTGAAAGAAGCCTCGATCACCGACTGGTCGAAATCGGCCGTCGTGGCGTCGAAGATGTACGGCGTTTGCTCACTCATGGGGGATCTCGTCAAAGCGTGGATGGGGCAACTATACGGCTTGGCGGGGGGTGGCCGGAAGCGGGGCAGATCTTGGAGGTGTGTTGTCTGGCAGGGCCTCTTCGCGGGCAAGCCTTGCTCCTACAAGGATCACCGCTGACCTGTAGGAGCAAGGCTTGCCCGCGAAGCTTTTAATTAACGCCGCGCATGGTAAAGGCTGACATGCCGAAATTCCTCAGGCTCCGCGAGATCCGGCAAGGTCATCGCCTCAAGCATTTCAATGCGCGGATACAACGGATGGCGAAAATCCCGCACCCGCGAATCCGCCACCAACGCCTCACGGCCACGGCTCAAAAACGCATCGAGCAACGGCAGATTCGCCCGGTCATACAACACGTCCGCCACCAGAATCAGATCAAAGCGGTCGGCCTCGGCAAAGAAATCCGTCGAATAACCCATCTCGACATCATTCAACGCGGCGTTCGCCCGGCAGGCGGAAATCGCCAGTGGATCGAGATCGCACGCCACCACCTCCAGTGCCCCGGCCTTCACCGCCGCAATCCCGGCAATCCCCGAGCCAGCGCCGAAATCCAGCACGCGTTTGCCGCGCACCCACTCGGGAAACTCCGCCAGATAACGCGCCACCGCCAAACCGCTGGCCCAACAGAATCCCCAGTACGGCGGCTCATGCAGAATTCGCTGGATTTCTTCTTGGCTGAATTGGCGATCCATGTTGTCGCCATCGATCAGCCATAGCTGCAAATCGGTGTCGGGCAACGCGCAGACCTTGAGTCTGGCGTCGCCGAGCAATTCACCTAACGCCTGTTGCAGGTCGAGCGGTGCC
The DNA here is from genome assembly GCF_044753305.1 of Pseudomonas sp. NPDC088429. NCBI lineage: Bacteria > Pseudomonadati > Pseudomonadota > Gammaproteobacteria > Pseudomonadales > Pseudomonadaceae > Pseudomonas > Pseudomonas sp. NPDC088429. The sequence goes on from NZ_JBIVMX010000032.1 coordinate 37,237, forward strand.
GTCATGGTGCTTTGACAAATTGCAGTTGGCCCAACGCCTGAGTGGTCGGCTGGCTGATGGTTTGCGAAGGCAAATGCAGGATCAACTGGCCGGACTGGCTGGCGCGGCCACGCAGCTCAACCCGCGCACCGGCCGGGAAAGCGTCCGGGTTGAAGCGCAGGCGGAACGGCAGGATCTGGTTGTTGCCGATCAGGCTGGAACTGGCGAGCAATTGTTGCGGGCGATCCTTTTCATCGATCACCAGCAGCGCCAGTTCGACTTCGGCGCCGGCCGGCACGCCTTGCAGGGTGCCGCTCAGTTCACGTTGATAAGCCGGCAGCGGGCCGAGCTCGGCAGCTTCTTTGGCTTTTTTCTGCGCCTGTTGTGGCGCCGGCCCCGGAGTCGGCGGCTGGGGCTTGGGTGCATCGCTGCCACAGGCCACCAGCAGGCTGAAAAGACTGAGCAAAACGAGCGGACGTAACGGCATTGGAGGCTCCGGCAAAATGAAATCCATGGATCAAACGATCATGCCGTTCTGTATACCGCAAACCCTATGGCTTGTCTTGCCACCGGGATGCGCTACCATGGCCCTCCCTTTTTTTGTTGCCAGCCACCATGCACTGTCCCTTCTGCGGTGCCAACGACACCAAGGTCATCGACTCGCGTCTGGTCGCCGAGGGAGAACAGGTGCGCCACCGGCGAACGCGAGGTCAAATCCCTCGTGGTCGGCGAACTGGTCATGGCCGAATTGCAGAAGCTTGATGAAGTCGCCTACATCCGCTTCGCTTCGGTGTACAAGCGCTTCCAGGATCTCAATGAATTCCGCGAAGAAATCGACCGCCTCGCCCGCGAACCGGTGAAAGAATGACCACCGTCGCCGAGCAGGCCATCCTCGACGCCCACTTTATGGCGCGTGCGCTGGAACTGGCGCGCAAAGGTCACTACACCACCCATCCCAATCCTCGGGTCGGCTGTGTGGTGGTGCGCGACGGGCAGATTGTCGGCGAAGGCTGGCACGAACGCGCCGGCGAACCGCATGCCGAAGTCCACGCCCTGCGCGCCGCCGGCGAACTGGCCCGTGGCGCCACTGCTTATGTGACTTTGGAACCGTGCAGCCACCATGGCCGCACGCCGCCGTGTGCCGATGCGCTGGTGAATGCCGGGGTTGCTCGGGTTGTTGCGGCAATGCGTGACCCGAATCCGCAAGTTGCCGGCCGTGGTTTGCAGCGTCTGGCCGATGCCGGCATCGCCACCGAAAGCGGTGTGCTCGAAGCCGAGGCGCGCAAGCTCAACCAGGGTTTCCTGAAACGCATGGAACACGGCTTGCCGTTCGTGCGGGTCAAGTTGGCCATGAGCCTCGACGGTCGCACGGCGATGGAAAACGGCGAAAGCCAATGGATCACCGGCCCGGCCGCGCGTTCGGCGGTGCAGCGTTTGCGCGCTCAGGCCGCCGTGGTGCTGACCGGCGCTGACACCGTGCTGGCCGATGGCGCGCGTTTAACTGTGCGCGCCGACGAGTTGGGTCTGGATGGCGAACAAACCGCGCTGGCCATGAGCCGTCCGCCGTTGCGCGTGCTGATCGACGGGCGCCTGCGCGTGCCGCTCGATGCACCGTTCTTCAAGGCCGGCCCGGCGTTGGTTGCCACTTGCATGGCGGTCGAAGAGCAATACGCGAATGGCCCGGAATGCCTGATCGTGCCGGGTGATGACGGTCAGGTCGATCTGCATCAACTGCTGATTGAACTGGCCAATCGCGGCGTCAACGAAGTGCTGGTCGAGGCTGGCCCACGTTTGGCGGGCGCCTTCGCTCAGCTCGGTCTGGTGGATGAATTCGTGATCTTCATCGCCGGCAAGTTCCTTGGCTCCACGGCGCGTCCATTGCTCGACTGGCCGCTGGCCCATATGAAGGATGCCCCGGAGCTGAAAATCAGTGAAATTCGTGCGGTGGGCGATGACTGGCGAGTCACTGCCATCCCTGTGCCATCGGCGAGCGTATAATTCCCGGCCATCGCGTTAGCGCTGGCTTAGTTCTCAAGGAGAACCCCATGTTTACCGGCATCATCGAATCCATCGGCAGTATCCGCGCACTGACCCCAAAGGGCGGTGATGTGCGGGTACACGTCGCAACTGGCAAGCTCGACTTGAGCGACGTCAAACTCGGCGACAGCATCGCGGTCAACGGCGTGTGCCTGACGGCCGTTGAACTGCCGGGCGACGGCTTTGCCGCCGACGTCAGCCGCGAAACGCTGGACTGCACCGCCATGAATGACCTGAAAAGCGGCAGCCCGGTCAATCTGGAAAAAGCCCTGACCCCGACCACCCGTCTCGGCGGGCATCTGGTCAGCGGCCACGTCGACGGTGTCGGCGAAATCGTCTCGCGCTCCGACAATGCCCGCGCCGTGGAATTTCGCATCCGCGCGCCGAAAGAACTGGCCAAGTACATCGCCCACAAAGGCTCGATCACCGTCGACGGCACCAGCCTGACCGTGAACGAAGTCGATGGCGCCGAATTCATGCTGACGATCATCCCGCACACCCTGAGCGAAACCATCATGGCGTCGTACAAGCCAGGCCGCCGGGTGAATCTGGAAGTCGATTTGCTGGCGCGTTATCTGGAGCGTCTGCTGCTCGGTGACAAGGCTGCAGAGCCAAGCGCTGGCGGCATCACTGAAAGCTTTCTGGCCGCCAATGGCTATCTCAAATCCTGACTGAAGGGGGTGCCTTGTGGCGCTCAATAGCATCGAAGAACTGGTTGAAGACATCCGCCAAGGCAAGATGGTCATCCTCATGGATGACGAAGACCGCGAGAATGAAGGCGACCTGATCATGGCCGCCGAATGCTGCCAGGCCGAGCACATCAACTTCATGGCCAAGCACGCCCGTGGCCTGATCTGCATGCCGATGAGCCGCGAGCGCTGCGAACTGTTGAAGCTGCCGCTGATGGCGCCGCGCAACGGTTCCGGTTTCGGCACCAAGTTCACCGTTTCGATCGAAGCGGCCGAAGGCGTCACCACCGGCATCTCCGCCGCCGACCGTGCGCGCACCGTGCAAGCGGCGGCGGCCAAAGATGCCAAGGCTGAAGACATCGTCAGCCCGGGCCACATCTTCCCGCTGATGGCTCAGGCTGGCGGCACCCTCGCTCGCGCTGGCCACACCGAAGCCGCCTGCGACCTCGCGCGCATGGCCGGTTTCGAGCCGAGCGGGGTGATCTGCGAAGTGATGAACGACGACGGCACCATGTCCCGTCGCGCCGAACTGGAAGCTTTTGCTGCCGAACACAACATCAAGATCGGCACCATTGCCGACCTGATTCACTACCGGATGATCCACGAACGTACCGTTCAGCGGATTGCCGAGCAGCCACTCGACAGCGAACTGGGCCAATTCAACCTGGTGACCTATCGTGATTCGGTGGAAGGCGACGTGCACATGGCGCTGACCCTGGGCACTGTTTGCGCCGAAGAGCCAACGCTGGTTCGCGTGCACAACATGGATCCGCTGCGCGACCTGTTGATGGTCAAGCAACCGGGCCGCTGGAGCCTGCGCGCCGCGATGGCTGCGGTTGCCGAGGCCGGCAGCGGTGTTGTTCTGTTGCTCGGTCACCCGCTCGATGGCGACGTGTTGCTGGCGCATATCCGTGAAACCGGTGATCAGCCAGCACCGAAAAAACCGACCACCTACAGCATCGTCGGTGCCGGTTCGCAGATCCTGCGAGACCTCGGTGTGCGCAAAATGCGCCTGATGTCTGCGCCAATGAAATTTAATGCGATATCCGGTTTCGATCTGGAAGTTGTAGAATACGTGCCCTCCGAATAATGACCGGTCGTTTCCGGCATTGTTGACATGGATTCTTGTGGTGAGGGGATTCATCCCCGACGGGCTGCGCAGCGGCCCCTGTTTTTGGGACTGCTGCGCAGTCCATCGGGGATAAATCCCCTCGCCACAGTTTGTAATCAGTCAGCAATGCGGTTTTTTCCGGCCATGTATTCGTGGCTAATATCACTGAGGGATGCGTACGAGACGCGTCCCGGCTCTTTAAGAGATCTGACGAATGACCCTGAAGACCATCGAAGGTACCTTCATCGCCCCAAAAGGCCGCTACGCTTTGGTAGTAGGCCGTTTCAACAGCTTTGTTGTTGAAAGCCTGGTCAGCGGTGCAGTTGATGCCCTGGTTCGCCACGGCGTGAGCGAAAGCGACATCACCATCATCCGCGCGCCTGGCGCCTTCGAAATCCCGCTGGTTGCGCAGAAAGTCGCTCAGAAAGGCGAGTTCGCAGCCATCATCGCCCTCGGCGCGGTCATTCGTGGCGGTACTCCGCACTTCGAATACGTGGCTGGCGAATGCACCAAGGGTCTGGCCCAGGTGTCCATGGAGTTCGGCGTGCCGGTCGCGTTCGGCGTCCTGACCGTTGATTCCATCGAGCAAGCCATCGAACGTTCCGGCACCAAGGCCGGTAACAAAGGTGCCGAAGCTGCCCTGTCCGCTCTGGAAATGGTCAGCCTGCTGGCACAGTTGGAGGCCAAGTGATTAGCGACGAAAGCGATCGTTTCAACCCGCGCGAGCCGCGTCCAACCGACGCCGGCAAGCCTTCGAAAAGCGAAAAGCGCCGCGCTGCCCGTCAGTTGGCGACGCAAGCGTTGTACCAGCGCCACATGGCCGGTGCTTCGCTGAACGAAATCGAAGCGCAGTTTCGCGTCGATAACGACTTCACCTTCGCCGACCAGAGCTACTTCCACGACATCCTGCACGGTGTTCCGGCCAGTCTGACCGAGATCGACACCGCGCTGGCGCCGTGCCTGGATCTGACCATCGAAGAGCTCGACCCGGTTGAGCTGTGCGTACTGCGCCTGTCGACCTGGGAACTGCTCAAGCGCGTCGACGTGCCGTACCGCGTTGTGATCAACGAAGGCATCGAACTGGCGAAAGTCTACGGTTCCACCGACGGTCACAAGTTCGTCAACGGTGTGCTCGACAAGCTGGCCCCGCGCCTGCGTGAAGCTGAAGTGAAGGCGTTCAAGCGCTGAAACGCGCTTGATACTTCAATGGGCGAGTTTGAGCTGATCCGCAATTTCTTCGCCGCCGCGCCTTGTGCGCAGGGCGGCGAAGGCGTTGCTCTCGGGATTGGCGATGACTGCGCCTTGCTCGCTGTTCCCTCCGGGGAACAGTTGGCAATTTCCACCGATACGCTGGTGGTCGGTGTGCATTTCGCCGACCCCTGCGATCCGTTTCTGCTCGGTCAGCGCTCGCTGGCCGTTGCGGTCAGCGATCTGGCCGCCATGGGCGCCACGCCCGTTGCCTTTACCCTTGCCCTGACTGTACCGACGGTGACTGCCGATTGGCTGCAAGCCTATGCCCGCGGTTTGAACCGCATGGCGCAGAGCTGCGGCGTTGCGCTGGTCGGCGGCGACACCACGCGCGGGCCGTTGAGCCTGACGGTGACTGTGTTTGGTCGCGTGCCTGCCGGTCAGGCGTTGACCCGCAGCGGCGCGCAACCGGGCGACTTGCTCTGTGTCGGCGGCGAGCTGGGCAATGCTGCCGGCGCGCTGCCGCTGGTGCTCGGTCAGCGTGATGCCGAACCTCATATCGCCCAACCGCTGCTCGATCACTACTGGTCGCCGCAACCGCAACTCGCCCTCGGTCAGGCCCTGCGCGGCAAAGCCACGTCGGCGCTGGATATCTCCGATGGCTTGCTAGCCGACTGCGGCCACATCGCATTGGCATCGCAGGTGCGACTTGAGATTGAACGCGAGCGCGTACCGTTGTCGGATGCTTTAGTGGCGTTTCTCGGTCAACGGGGTGCCGAGCGCGCGGCGTTGAGCGGTGGCGATGATTACGTGCTGGCGTTCACCCTGCCGTCCGTCGAGTTGTCGGCGCTGCTGGCCAATGGCTGGCCGATCCATGTGATCGGTCGCGTGGCCGAAGGGCAGGGCGTGGTACTGCTGGATCGCGAAGGGCACGACATCACCCCGCAAACCCGGGGCTATCAACATTTTCAGGAGACACCGTGACAGATCACCCGAAACAGGTTCCGGCCGAATTCGTTCCGCCGTCGGTCTGGCGCAATCCCTGGCATTTCCTCGCGTTCGGCTTCGGTTCCGGCACGCTGCCGAAAGCGCCGGGCACGTGGGGCTCGTTAGTTGCGCTACCCTTTATCCCGTTGTGGCAGATGCTGCCCGACTGGGGTTACTGGCTGATGCTCGGGATCACCATGCTGTTCGGCTTCTGGCTGTGCGGCAAAGTCGCCGACGATCTGCGGGTACACGACCACGAAGGCATCGTCTGGGACGAAATGGTCGGGATGTGGATCACCCTGTGGCTTGTGCCGGAAGGCTGGTACTGGTTGCTCGCGGGTTTTCTGGTATTCCGCTTTTTCGACATTCTCAAGCCATGGCCGATTCGCTGGATCGACCGGCATGTTCACGGCGGCGTCGGCATCATGCTCGACGACGTGCTGGCCGGCGTATTCGCCTGGCTGGCCATGCAGGGACTGGTGTGGATTTTCGCCTGATCCGCGCCGTACAGGGTTAAGTGAGGACACTAGGGATGGCTCGACGCTGGCTGGCGCTGCTGATGTTGACCTTGTTGAGCACTGTCGTCAGTGCTCAGGAAGCTGTGCATGCGCCGGCGGTGATTCATCTGGCCAGCGAAGACTGGGAAGACTACACCGCCGCCGACGGCCACGGACTCGCCTGGGATGTGCTGCGCAAGGTTTTTGAACCGGCCGGCGTCAAAGTCGAGATCCGCAGCGTGCCGTACACCCGCTCGATCGGTTTGGTGCAGTTGAAGGAAGTCGACGCGCTGGTTGGTTCCTATCGTGATGAAGCCGAGCAAGTGCTGTATCCGCACTGGAATTTCGATTCCGATCACATCTACGCGCTGGGTCTGGCGAGCAACCCGCCGCCGACCTTGGCGACCCTCGGCAAATACCGACTGGCCTGGGTGCGCGGTTATCGCTACGAAAACTACCTGCCGAACGTCAAACGCTACAACCAGATCGAGCGCCGCACCGGCATCCTGCCGATGCTCAAGCAGGGGCGGGCGGATTACTACATCGACGCGCTGACCGAGATCGAAGCGGTGATGCGCAGTGCGCCGGATCCGGCGCAGTATCGCTATTCACACCTGGTCGAGTTGCCGCTGTACCTCGGCTTCGCCGACACCCCGCAGGCTCGGGTCTTGATGGCGCTGTATGACCAGCGCATGGAGCAACTGGTGAAGGGCGGCGAGCTGAAGCCGATCTTCGAGAAGTGGAAGCAACCCTACCCCTTCGCCACAAATCCCCTGTAGGAGCTGCGGCACGCTGCGATCTTTTGATCTTGATTCTAAAAAACAGATCAAAAGATCGCAGCCTCGTTTCACTCGACAGCTCCTACAGGGATCCATGTCGACCGGGTAGTTATCAAACTTTTTGATCGTTATCCCCGATAATTCAGCCTAAGCGCCGGTAGGAACCTGCTGTTACAATGCCGGCCTGCGAATTTTCAGACTCTTTAGATCAGGAGCACACCGGTGCCTGTCGTCTTTGTCGCCGCTTCCAAGCTGCCAACGCCTTTTGCGCAATTCACCATGCACGGTTTTCTCGATGAAGCCACCGGCCGCGAGCACGTTGTGCTGAGCCTCGGTGAGTTCACCGACGGTGCCCCGGTACTCGGCCGCTTGCACTCCGAATGCCTGACCGGCGATGCCTTGTTCAGCCAGCGTTGCGACTGCGGCTCGCAACTCGAAGGCGCACTCAAAGCCATCGCCCGCGAAGGCCGCGGCGTGTTGCTCTATCTGCGTCAGGAAGGTCGCGGCATCGGGCTGTTGAACAAGATCCGTGCTTACGAGTTGCAAGATGGCGGCGCCGACACCGTGGAAGCCAACGAACGTCTGGGTTTCGCCGCCGACCAGCGCGACTACGCGATGTGCCTGCCGATGCTTGAGCATCTGGGCGTGAAATCCCTGCGCCTGATGACCAACAACCCGCGCAAGGTCAAAGCCTTGACCGACATGGGCATCACCGTCGCCGAGCGCGTGCCGCTGCACACCGGGCACAACCCGCACAACAAACTCTACCTGGCGACCAAGGCCAGCAAGCTCGACCACATGATGGGCAACGAGCATCAGGGCGAGGTAGACCGGGCGTGACCCGTGGTCAGGTGCGGCGCCGATTGTCCGTCGCCTGGTGGAAATACCTCGCGCTGGCACTGGTGCCGCTGTTCGTGATCAACGCATTATTCGGTCAGAGCGACGGCATTTTGCCGGTGCTGGCGATGCCGCTGTTCATTGCCGGCGTGGCGTCGATGTTTGTCAGCCTGAAGTTTTTCGGCCGCTACAAACACGCACTGATCGCCACGCAAAAAGCCCTCGATACCCCTGAAGAACCCGGCGCGTGGATTGCCCTTGCGGCGAACCGTCGCTCGGCGTTTCTCGCGGCAGCCTTGCCAGCGTGGATCGGCGCACTGGCGGTATTCGTCGGTCTCGAAGCGGTGCCGTTGATGCTGCTGGCGCTGTCCACCGCCGTGCTGTTTTATCTCTACCGCATCCCGCGTCAACTCGGCTGATGCACCGTCTCTGGCTGGCGGTTCTGCTGCTGGCCGTCAGCGGCCCGGTGCTGGCAAGCCTGCGGGTGGTCAGCCTGGCGCCGTCGCTTTCTGAAATTGTCGTTGAGCTGGATTCGGCCGACCTGTTGGTCGGGGTGCTGGATGCCGGTGAACGTCCTGCGGAAATTGCCAACGTTCCATCGGTGGGTCGTTACGGCCAGCTCGACATGGAACAGTTGCTCAGCCTTAAGCCTGATTTGTTGCTGCTCTGGCCCGGCAGCGTCGGCCCGGCACAACGGGATCAGTTGAAGCGTCTGGGCATTCCGACTTTCGTCGCCGAACCGCATTCTTTAGATCAACTCTCCACGCAGATTGAAGCCATTGCCAAGCAATTGGGCAGGTCTGAGCGTGGGGTGAAACTGGCAGGGGATCTGCGGCAAAAACTCGCGGATCTACGCCAGCGCTATCACCGGGAAGTGCCGTTGCGGGTGTTTTATCAGGTGTGGGACAAGCCCCTGTACACCGTTGGTGGCGGGCAGATCATCAGTGATGCGCTGCAAGTGTGCGGGGCGCGCAATGTGTTCAGTGATCTGACCTTGCCTGCGCCGCAAGTCAGCATCGAATCAGTGTTGCAACGTGATCCCGAAATGATTCTGGCCAGCGACCAGTCCCAGCTCAACGCCTGGAAAAACTGGCCGCAGGTCGCCGCTGTAAAACAGCAGCAATTACTGCTGGTCACCGACAAAGGCCTCGAACGCCCAAGCGGCCAGATGATCGACGCCACCGCCAAACTCTGCCAACTCATCCAGCCGCACCGATAACCCCTGTAGGAGCTGCCGAAGGCTGCGATCTGTTGATCTTGCTTTGGGGCTGAGTCGGGATTGCCGAAGATCAAAAGATCGCAGCCTTCGGCAGCTCCTACAGGGAGTTGGGTGATATCCAGATGCGGGGTCTTAGCGGATTTCGGGTGTCCAGGTGACACCAAACATCCACATCCGACCTTCCTCGCGATAATCATACTGACCGCCGTCATAGCTGTAATTCGCGCGGCTGTAACCCTTGTCGAAAACGTTATCGACCTTCAGATCCAGCTTGATCTCGCGGTTCAGCGCCCAACTGCTGCGCAAGCCGAACAGTGCGTAGCCACCCAGCGATTGATTGTTGTCGCGATCGTCATAACTGCTGCTTACCGCCTGCCAGCTCGCACCGACACTGATCCGATCAAACTGCCGATCCAGATCCCAGCTCAACGTCCGCCGCGCACGACGCGCCAGGGTATGCCCGGAATCGCGATCGCGCGGATCAATGATCGACACGCCCAGGTTGCTCTGCCAGTCGAACAGTTCCTGTTTCAGCGCCGCTTCAAAACCGTTGATTCGCGCCGAAGCCACGTTCTCTGGACGTGAGTTGCTGCCGAAGATAATCGCGTCCTGCAGATCCGTACGGTAAATAGACGCTTCCAGACGGCTGTTGTCGCTCAACTGGCTGCGCCATTGCAGCTCGTAGCTCTTCGACGTTTCCGGTTTCAGATCAGGATTACTGAAGTCCGGGTAGTACAGGTCGTTGAACGTTGGTGCGCGGAAGCCTTCGCTATAACTCAGCAACAGATCGTTATCCGGATTCAGCGGCAGGGTGAACGTGCCGCTCCAGGTGTTCTGGCTGCCAAATTGCTGATTGTCATCGTGGCGCAGACCGAGTTCGGTGGAGAAACTGTCGGCCTGATAACGATGCTGGATAAACGCCGCGCGGTTCCAGCGGCTGTCCTCGTCAAACGCGGTGCTGCTGTTGACGCGATCCTCGTACCAGTCGCCGCCGAGGATCAAGCTGTTGCGCGCGTTCAAGGTCAGGTCGTTCTGCCAGTTCAGCGAATCGCGATAGGTGTTGAACACCGTGCGCTCGTCGCTGAGTTTATCCAGGGTCTTCTCGCGGTTCTCGGTATGGCCGAACTCGACGCGGGTTTTCCAGAGGTCGTTGACCCGGGCGTCGAAGTAGCTGCTGACGCTGCTGACATTAAAATCACTGTAAGGCTGCTGCTGCACCGACTCGAAGGTGTTCATGTCGAAGCGGCCGAACGGGTTGTCGAACTCGCTCTTGCCACGGTTATCCAGCAGATTGGCGCCGATTTCGATGTCATCGGTCAGCGCATGGCTGAGGCTCAGGCTGATGGATTTGTTGCGATAGGCATCGTGATCGCCATCGCTTGGATACGACTCGTGCGTACGATCAATCCCGGCAGTTTCATCAAGGCTGGCGCCGAGGTTGAAACGGGTTTTGTCATCGCCGCCGGACAATCCGAGGCTGCGCTCCCAGGTCTGGTTGCTGCCGAAACCAACGTGCATGCGTGGCTGCAAACCCTGCTCAGTACCGCGTCGGGTGAAAATCTGAATCACCCCGCCAATCGCATCGCTGCCGTAAATCACCGAACGCGAACCGCGCAGCACTTCCACACGCTCGATCTGCTCGATGTTCAGATGCTGCAGATTGCTGTCGCCCGAAGTCGAGTTGCCGATGCGCTGACCATCGACCAACACCAGACTCTGCGCCGATTGCGTGCCGCGAATATAGATCCCCGGCAGACTGCCGCGTCCGCCAGTCTGCGCCACTTGCACACCCGGCACGCGACGCAGCAGATCCGGCACGTCGCTCGGTTGCAGGCGGTCGATGTCTTCACGGGTGAATACGGTGTTGGCGGCGCTGCTGTCGTTACGTGCTTCGACCTGACGGTTGGCGGAGATCAACGTGTCCGGGAGCTTCAACGCCTGATCACGCTCGAAGTTATCGGCGACGGCGCTGGTGGTCGGCAGCAAGAAGAAGAGCAGGGCGAGGCGCGAGAGTTTCATGGCAATCCATGGTTTGTGCAAAACCCTGTAGGAGCTGCCGAAGGCTGCGATCTGTTGATTTTGCTTTTTTGGAAGGTCTGGAGCCGCCGAGAAGCAGGATCAAAAGATCGCGGCCTTCGGCAGCTCCTACAGGGGGAACGTTTAGCGGTTGAGTAGGGCCAGACGCTGACGAATCGACGCTTCGATCCCGGCCTCATCCAGCCCACATTCCGCCAGCATTTGCGCAGGCTTGGCGTGTTCGACGTAGATATCCGGCAAGCCCAGATGCAGCATCGACTTGAGGATGTTCTCGCGGGCGAGGAACTCACTGACCGCGCCACCGGCGCCGCCCATGATCGCGTTCTCTTCGATGGTCACCAGCAACTCGTGGCTGCCGGCAATCTCGCGCACCAGTTCTTCATCCAGCGGTTTGACGAAACGCATATCGACCACGGTGGCGTCCAGCTTCTCGGCGACTTTCAGCGCTTCGGTCAGTTGCACGCCGAACACCAGCAGGGCGACTTTGTTGCCCTGACGGCGGACGATGCCCTTGCCGATTTCCACCGGTTCGAGATCTTTTTCGATGGTCGCATTCGGGCCGTTTCCGCGCGGATAACGCACCGCCGCCGGGCCGTTGTAGAGGTGACCGGTGGTGAGCATTTTGCGCAGTTCGTTTTCATCGCTCGGGGTCATGATGACCATGCCCGGGATGCAGCGCAGGTACGACAGGTCGAAGCTGCCAGCGTGGGTCGGGCCGTCTTCGCCAACCAGACCGGCACGGTCGATGGCGAACAGCACGTCGAGGTTCTGCACCGCAACGTCATGCACCAACTGGTCGTAACCACGCTGCAGGAACGTCGAGTAAATCGCCACCACCGGTTTCGCGCCTTCGCAGGCCATGCCGGCGGCGAACGTCACCGCGTGTTGCTCGGCAATCGCCACGTCGAAGTAGCGCAGCGGGAAGCGTTCGCTGAACGCCACCAGATCCGAGCCTTCCTTCATCGCCGGGGTGATCCCGACCAGGCGTGGATCCGCCGCCGCCATGTCGCACAGCCACTCGCCGAACACCGCCGAATACTTCGGCCCGCTGGCCTTCTTCGGCGCAGCGGCCGGAGCGTCCAGTGGTTCGAGTTTGGTGATGGCGTGGTAACCGATCGGGTCGACTTCCGCCGGAGCGAAGCCTTTGCCTTTTTTGGTGACGATGTGCAGGAACTGCGGGCCTTTGAGGTCACGCATGTTGCGCAGCGTGGCGATCAGGGTCGGCAGGTCGTGGCCGTCAATCGGGCCGATGTAGTTCCAGCCCAGCTCTTCGAACAGCGTGCCGGGAACCAGCATGCCCTTTGCGTATTCTTCGGTACGACGGGCGATTTCCCAGGCGCCGGGCAGGCGCGACAGGACTTTCTTGCTGCCTTCACGCATGCTCGCGTAAGTGCGGCTGGAAAGGATCTTCGCCAGATAATTGGACAGACCGCCGACGTTGCGCGAGATCGACATGTCGTTGTCGTTGAGGATCACCAACATGTTGGCGTTCACTTCCGGCGCGTGGTTCAGTGCCTCGAAGGCCATGCCGGCAGTCAACGCGCCGTCGCCGATCACCGCGATCGCCTTGCGATCACTGTTTTGCAGGCGGGCGGCAATCGCCATGCCCAGCGCTGCACTGATCGAGGTGCTGGAGTGGCCGACGCCAAAGGTGTCGTATTCGCTCTCGGCACGGCGCGGGAAGGCAGCGATGCCGTCCTTCTGACGCAGAGTGCCCATGCGCTCGCGACGACCGGTGAGGATCTTGTGCGGATAAGCCTGATGACCAACGTCCCACAGCAACCGGTCGTCCGGCGTGTCGAAGACGTAATGCAGCGCGATGGTCAGCTCGATCACGCCCAGGCCGGCACCGAAATGCCCACCGGTCTGACCGACCGTGTAGAGCAATTCCAGGCGCAACTCATCGGCCAGGGTTTCCAGCTCGGCTTCGCGTATCCGGCGCAGGGCGTCCGGCGGATTCGCGCGGTCGAGCAGGGGCGTGGTCGGGCGCTTGCGGGGAATCTCATGAAACGTCGTGGGCATCAGGCGAATCGTTATAGGTATAAAAGATGCGGCAGTTTACCTGATGCATCGCCCCCTGCCCACGCGTTGGTATTTTTTGGCTGCTCGGCGCTCAGTTGCGCCGCTCAACGATATACCGGGCCAGCTCACGCAAAGGCTCAGCCGCCGCGTCAAACGGTCGCAGCGCATGCAGAGCCTGATCGCGCAGTTCCAAGGCGTAGGCCTTGGCGGCGTCGAGGCCGAGCAATGCCGGGTAGGTTGGTTTGTCACGAGCGATGTCAGCGCCCTGGCGTTTGCCGAGGGTTTCGGTGTCGCTTTCGACGTCAAGGATGTCGTCCTGCACCTGAAACGCCAGGCCGATGGCTTGTGCATAAGTCTGCAGGGCGCGCAGTTCGTCTTTCTCGGCACGGCCGCTGGCCAGAGCGCCGAGTCTGACGCTGACTTCGATCAGCGCGCCGGTCTTGTGCCGGTGCATCTGTTCGAGGGCTTTTTGATCGAGCTTGAGGCCGACCGAGCCGAGGTCGATGGCCTGGCCGCCAACCATGCCCGCCGGGCCGGCAGCCTGCGCCAGCGCGGTGACCATTTGCAGACGGATATCGCTGCTGCAATCGCTCAGGCGCGGATCGAGCAGGGCGCTGAAGGCCAGACTCTGCAAACCGTCACCGGCAAGAATCGCGCAAGCTTCATCGAATTTTTTGTGGGTGGTCGGCTGGCCGCGGCGCAGATCGTCATCGTCCATCGCCGGCAAATCGTCGTGAACCAGCGAATAGGCGTGGATCAACTCAACCGCGCAAGCCGCGCCGTTGGCTTGCTCAGCCTTGCCGCCCAACGCTTCGCAGGCAGCATAAGCCAGCAGCGGACGCACGCGTTTGCCGCCGTTCATCACGCTGTAGCGCATGGCTTCATAAAGACGTGCCAGCTCTGGCAGCGGCGCATTGAACAGGGTTTCCAGTGCCGCATTGACGCGGTTCTGGCTGGTCGCCGTATACGCTGCAATCATTCTGGCTGTTCCGCGTCGAAGGGTTCCTCGGCGAGTTCGCCATCGCGCTCCAGCAGCACTTGCACCTTCTGCTCGGCCTGCGCCAGCGCTGCCTGGCAATCACGGGTCAGACCGATGCCCTGCTCGAAAGCGGTCAGCGAGTCTTCCAGCGACAATTCACCATTCTCCAGACGCTCGACCAATGCTTGCAGGTCGGCGAGGGACTGTTCGAAATCCAGTGCAGCTTTTTTGCGGGCCATGGCGGCGATTTCCGGTTGACGTTAAACCGGCGCGACACTAGCAGATAGGGGGGTTGTGGGCAAATGAGCAGGGCGATGCGCGCCAGAACAAATGATCCTTTGTGCAGGATAAAGATCCCCTCTGAATGAAAAGATCCCTTGTGAGAACAAAGATCCTTTGTGGCGAGGGGATTTATCCCCGTTCGGCTGCGCAGCAGTCGCAATCAATGCTGACTCGGTAGACCTGAAAATAGGTGCTCGTAACTTTTGGGGCTGCTGCGCAGCCCAACGGGGATAAATCCCCTCGCCACAGGGTTAGCGGTGATTTTGGAATGCAGAGGCTTATTCGGCTCATTTTGTGAGCCGAATAACTTTCCTAATCGGCTCACAACCTTCAAAAGGCCAGTTTCCTACAGCCATCGCACCTGTATCCGATTGTTAAAAAACCACCAAATGGCTAATCTTCGCGCCTTCTACGACCCGACAGTCACGGGTCTTTCAGACGAAACGCAGTTTCACCGCTGTGAAGTACCGAGGATCGGGTGCAAGGTTTCGTTCAGGCATGGCAGGAGGCATTACATGCGTTCACTTCTTTTGCTGTTTATCGGTCTGGCCTGCGCGCCAGTGCTGTGGGCCGCGCCGACTGCCGAACTGTCTGAACCGGTCGGTGGCTGGCGCTATCACGGCTTGCTCGATCGTACGGAAAACCCGCAAGTCGCCTACCCGACGCCGCCGATCGATCGCGGCATTCAGCGCAATCGCACGATGATCCAGGGTCAGCTCAAAGCCATCGGGCATCAGCGCCCGCCACACAGCCTTGCGGTAAATGGCAATCCACTGAATTTGTACACCGATGACCAGGGGCGTTTCGCCCGGCCGTATGCGTTCGGCGCGGGCTCCAACAGCGTCGAGGTGATGAGCGCCGAGGGCCAGTCGCTCAAGCGCGTGCAATTTTATGAAGCAAACAATTTGCGCACGCCGGCGCGAATTCGTCTTGTCTTGGGATGGGACGATCCGAAAGCCGAGCTCGATCTGCACATTGTCACGCCCGACGGTCAGCATGCGTTTTGGGCGCAGCCGGCGTTGAGCAATGGCGGCGGTCTCGACCCGGATGGTGTCGATGGCCCCGGCCCGGAAATGTTCACCATGACCGCGCCGTTGCATGGCACCTATCTGGTTTACGTCAACTATTGGGGCAACTTCGGCAACGGCGGCTATAACTTCGAGGAGACCAGCAATCAGAACGAGGTGATCACCTCGCAAATCACGCTGGTGCTCAACGAAAACACCGTCGACGAAAAACGCGAAACGTTCATCGTGCCCCTGCGGGCGATCGGTGATCTGCTGCTGGTAAAGACTTTCAACTATTAATAAGCATCCCGCTGCACGGATGAAATCGGGCTTTGAAAAGATGAGCGAAAACACTGTGACTTCGGCTGTCGACACGCCAGCGGCGAAACCTTCGCGGCGCTGGCCATTGCTGCTGGCCGGGTTGTGCCTGATGGCTGGCGTGGCGGGTGGTTTTGGCTGGCTGTTGCTCAAGCCCAAAGCGCCGCCGGCGGAATTGGCCAGTGACAAGCTCGGTCTGAGCCGTCCGGACGCGCTGCTTGAAACACATTCCCTGAGCCAGTTGCCCAAAGACTTGCTGACGGTGCCGTTCCTCAAAGCCACGCTCACCGAAGATTTCGTCTTCTATTACGAAACCCACGCCGATCGTCTCGGCCTGATCGGCAGCCTGCGCCGGATCATCTACGAGCATGATCTGAAGTTGCAGGACAGCCTGATCGAAGCGCTTTTCGATCAACCGGCCGACGTGGCGCTGTGGCGCGGGGCGGATGGTCGCCTCAAGGATTTCCTGTTGGTGATGGATCGCGGCGGTCTGGCGAAATTGCTCGAGCCGCTGGCGAAGGTCGCACTGGATGACACGCAACTCAGCCAGATTGCCGAAATCAAGGTTGGTGGCGACACCGTGCCGCTCTATCAGTTGACTTACAACGCGAGCAAAGCCCTGCTGTTCGCTTCTCACGGCGACAAACTGGTGGTGCTGTCCAACCCGGCCAAGTACTACGACCCGGAAAGCGGCGCCTCCGAAGAGTCGGGTCACGTTTCACCGCAGGCATTCGCGGCGCTGCTCAACGGTGAAAAACTGTTCCCCGAAGCCTTCGGTCTGCCAGCGAAAACACCGGAAACCAAACAGCGTCTGTCTGTCAATTCCAGCGTCCTCGCCATGGGTTATCAGCGTTTCATCCCGAACTTCGCCGGGCTGCGTTTCGACATGGACGACAAGGGCTGGCACAGCTACCTCGCGATGGATGAACTGGAAAACCAGCCGGACTTCGATTTCAAACCGGTCTGGCAGGCGATGCCGCTCGGTGCCAGTGCCTGCGTGACCTTGCCGGTCGCGGCCGAACCGCAAAAACCGCTGCTGGTAAAACTCGGTGCCGAAGAAGCCGTGGCGCAAACCCTCACCGAACATGTCGCGGGTGCAGCGGGCCTGTGCTGGTATGCCGATTCGCGTTTGTACACGCCGCTGTTGGTCGCCAGTCTGAAAGATGAAGACAGCGGCAAACTCGACGGCGACCTCGGCAAATTGTTCGGCTCGATGGTCGGCGCGTTTGAGTCCAATGTTGAAGAAAACGTGTTTCCGGTGGTCGAGAAACACGAAGGCCAGAACCACGTCTGGCAGCGTCAGGTCAGCTCCAACTTCGGCCCTTACGCAGCCAAAGATGCCGAGAACCCGGAGGCTATTTCCGGCAAGGCTTTCATGAAAGTCAGCCTCGCGCGCCACGGTTCGACGCTGCTCTTCTCCCTCGATGACAAACTTGTCGACAAGGCCCTCGGCACCCTCGACAAACGCTTCCCGCCGATGGCCGACGTGCTGCCCAAAGATGTGCTGATGCCGATCTACTTCGGCCCGGATTCGATGGCGCAACTGATGCAGCAGGAAACCCTCGACAGCCTGCCGCAGGACATGGAACCGGTGTTTTACAACGCCGCGCAAACCTACCTGATCCCGAAACTGCGCACCCTCGGCGGTTACGGCAAATACGCGCTGACCTTGCCCGAAGGCAGCGAGCCTGACGGCCACTGGCAATGGCTGCCGCTGGAGTGGAAAGCGCTGTGACGACACTGATCCGCAGTCTCGGCTTGCTCGCACTGTTACTCAGTGCGGGAGCCCGAGCCGTCGAAGCGCCGGCGCTCGATCCGGCACAGTCCCAAGTGTTTCGCGCCTGGTTCGTGCGCATCGCCCAGGAGCAACTGAGCCAAGGCCCGAGCCCGCGCTGGTATCAACAGGATTGCGCCGGGCTGGTGCGTTTCGCCGCCAACGAAGCGCTGAAAGTCCACGACGACAAATGGCTGCGCAGCAATGGCCTGTCCAATCGTTATCTGCCGCCGGAGCTGTCGCTGACCGATGACCAGCGCAAGCTCGCCCAGCAATGGCAGCAGGGTGGCGGCAAGGTCGGGCCTTACGTCAACGCGATCAAACTGATTCAGTTCAACAGCCATCTGGTCAGCCGCGACGTGTCGCAGGCGCGGCCGGGTGATTTGATGTTTTTCGATCAGGGCGACGACCAGCACCTGATGATCTGGATGGGCCGCTACATCGCCTATCACACCGGCACCACCACCCCGACTGACAACGGCATGCGTTCGGCAAGCCTGCAGCAACTCATGACATGGAAGGACACCCGATGGATACCCGACGCAGCCAACCCCAACTTCATCGGCGTCTATCGACTGAACTTTCTCTCCCAATGACCGGTGCCCGCATGTTGCGTTTCCTGCCCCTACTGTTGGTATTAGCCCTGCCTTTTTCGGCAGTGAATGCCGAAGATACCGTCGAGCCGAGCGGCTATACGCCGGTCTCCGGTGAAAGCTTTTTCCTGCTCGCCGACAGCAGTTTCGCCAGTGATGAACAGGCAATGGTTCGCCTCGAAGCGCCGGGCCGCGATTACCGTCGATTCCGCATGGAGCCGTATGGCGGCGCCGACATTCGTGTGTACCGCATCGACAAGCCGCTGGACTTCCTCAAGCGCCAAAAGAACCTGCATCGCGTGGTCAGCGACGGTCAGTTCAAGGGTGAAGGCCTGTCCAACACTCTCGCGTACCTGTGGGATAACTGGTACCGCAAATCCCGTCGGGTGATGCAGCGCGCGTTCTCTTATGAGTCGCGCAAACAGGTCACCGAAGAAGTGCCGGAACTGAAGATGGGCAACGCCATCGCCGCACCGACGCCGTACGACGCGCAGCCGCAATTTGCGTTGATTCCGGGTCTGCCGGTGGTCAGCCAGTTCCGCTATCCGTTGTGGCAGGCCAAGCCGATTCAGCCACCGGAAGGTGTGAATCTGGCGGGGTCTTCCAGTGATTTCGTCAGCGTCGCACCGGGCAACGTTTACATCCCGTTGGGCAATCTGAAGCCGGGTCTGTATCTGGTCGAAGCGCTGATCGGTAAATACCGCGCGACCACCATGGTGTTCGTCTCCAACACCGTCGCGGTGAGCAAGATTGCCGGCGACGAATTGCTGGTCTGGGCCGCGCGCAAACACGAAGGCAGCTCGGTGCCGAAGGTCAATGTGCTGTGGACTGACGGACTCGGCGTGATGAGCAGCGGCGCAACCGATGCCGATGGTTTGCTGCGCCTGAAACACGTCAGCCCTGAGCGCTCGTTCGTCATCGGCGAGGACGAAGAGGGCGGGGTGTTCGTCTCCGAAAACTTCTACTACGACAGCGAAATCTACGACACCAAACTCTATGCCTTCACCGACCGGCCGCTGTATCGCCCGGGTGATTGGGTGTCGTTGAAGATCGTTGGTCGTGAGTTCAAGAATGCGCGGGATTCGGTGTTGCCGGGGGCGGCGGATGTCAGCGTCGCGGTGCTGGATGCGACGGGCACCGAGTTGCAGCACCTCGATTTGAAACTCGATTCGAAGGCCGGCACTCAGGGCCGCTTCCAGTTGCCGGACAACGCGTTGGCGGGCGGTTACGAGATTCGTTTCAACTACAAGGATCAGGCCTACAGCAGCGCTTTCCGTGTAGCCGAGTACATCAAGCCGCACTTCGAGATTTCGCTGAACCTGGCCAAACAGGATTACCGCACCGGCGAACCGGTGAAGGGCAGTCTGGTGCTGCTGTACCCGGACGGCAAACCGGTGGCCAACGCCAAACTCACTCTGAGTCTGCGAGCCCAACAACTGTCGATGGTCGACAACGAGCTGCAATACCTCGGGCAATTCCCGGTGGAACTGACCAGCACCGAACTGACCACCGACAGCAAGGGCAACGCGACCCTCGACCTGCCGGCCGCCGACAAACCGAGCCGCTACATGCTCACCGTGTTTGCCAGCGATGGCGCGGCGTATCGGGTCAAGACCACCAAGGAAATCCTGATTGACCGTGGCGCCGCAAGCTTCCGCTTGAGCGCGCCGCAACGCTTCAGTGCGGTCGGCGACAAGGTTGCGTTCAGCTACGCCAACGAGGGCGGCAGCGAGCAGAGCAAAGCGGTGACGCCGAGCACTTATGGCTGGGTGCGTCTGGAAGACCAGAGCACGGGCGAAGGCAAACTCGCGGCGACGGACAAGGGCTTCAGTCTGGCCTTCGATCGTCCAGGCACTTACAACCTGACCTTGAAAGACCAACACGGTCGCGTGCTCGGTGCCACCGGGCATTCGGTTACTGGCGACGGCGTGAAAGCAGTGCCAGGCACCGTGGAAATCGTCCTCGACAAACCTGAGTACAAGGCTGGCGATGAAGCGCTGGCGCTGATTACTTTTCCGGAGCCAGTCAGCGATGCCTTGCTGTCGCTGGAGCGCGACAAGGTCGAAGCCACCGCGCTGCTGGCCAAGGGCGGTGATTGGCTGAAACTGGAAAAACTCAGCGACACCCAGTACCGCGCGCGCATCCCGGGGAAAGACAACTTCGCGCCGAACCTGACTTTCTCCGTGCTCTACACCAAGGGCGGTCAGTACAGCTTCCAGAATGCCGGGATCAAAGTGGTCGCGCCGCAAATCGACGTGGCGATCAGCACTGACAAACAGGTCTATCTGCCGGGCGACACCGTCACGGTTGACCTCACCACGCAGTTCGCCGGCAAAGCGGTGCCGGCGCATCTGACCGTCAGCGTCGTCGACGAAATGGTTTACGCGCTGCAACCGGAAGTCGCGCCGACCATCGACCAGTTCTTCTATCACCCGCGCCGCAACAACGTGCGCACCAGCGCCAGCCTGTCGTTCATCAGTTATGACGTCGCGCTGCCGGGCAGTCCGGGTGCGCCGGGCAAAGCCAACCGCAGCGAACGCGGAGTGAAAGTGCTGGAGCGTCCGCGTCGTGAAGACGTTGACACAGCCGCTTGGCAACCGGAGTTGTTGACCGGTGCCGACGGCAAAACCCGCTTCACCTTCAAGATGCCAGACTCGCTGACCCGCTGGCGCATCACCGCCCGAGCGATCGCCGACGACGGTCAGGTCGGGCAGAAGAAGCAGTTTGTGCGCTCGGAAAAACCGCTGTACCTGAAGTGGAGCGGCCCGAGCAAATTCCGCAAAGGTGATCAGCCACAGCTTGGTGTGTTCGCGTTCAGTCAGGCCGAGAAACCAGTGAAGGCTGAATTGGTCACTCACTACGCTGGCACCGAACAGCGTCTGCCGGTGACTTTGAACAACGGCATCAATTACCTGCCACTGCCAGGGTTCGCATTGGCTTCCGGCGAATGGACTGCGGAACTGGTGCAGGACGGTAAAACTGCTGATGCCTTGGCTGTACGCCTCAGCGCGACGGGTGATGGCTGGCAAGTGACGCAGACGCAAAGTCTCGACGTCGCCAGCGGCGATACACCGTTAAGCCTGCCAGCGGATGCCACCGATATTCGCCTGCGCCTGGATGACAGTCCGCAAGCGCTGTTCCGCTCGGCGCTCGATGATCTGCTCAGCTATCCGTACGGCGGCGTCGAACAAACGGCCAGCCGCTTGCTGCCGTTGAGCATCGCTTATCCATCGCTGGCGTCGAACCCGCAGATCCGCGATCGCTTGCGCCTGATCATGCAAAACAGCCGCCTGCGTCTGGTGCAAATGGCCGGGCCTTCGGCGAGTTTTACTTGGTGGGGCTACGACGGTGAGCCGGATGCGTTCCTCACCGCTTACGCCTATTACGCCGACTTCAACGCCAGCCAAGTGCTGGAACTGACCTTGCCGCCGGAGCACTGGCAGCGAGTGTTGGAGGTTTACGCCAAACAAGCGCCGAACACGCCGTTGCTGCAGCGCGCGTTGATTCTGTCGTTCGCCAAACAGATGCATCTGCCGGTGAATACGTTGCTGACAGGGTTGATGGAGGATCTGGCCAAGGCTGGTGAAGGCAATGCCGAAACCATGCTCGACGATGGCCAAAACAGTTTGGTGATGAGCGATCCGGATTCAGCGCTCGGTCTGGCGGCGGCGCGGGTGTTGACCGCAGCGTTGGCTGCGCAGTCGAAAGTGACCTTGCCGGAAGCCTTCAATCGTCAGGTGGGCGCTGCGCAACAGCGTCTGTCGGTCAGTTCGCAGCCATTTGCCGAAGCGCTGAATGTGTCGCTGCAACCGTTTGATCAGGCACGCGCGCAGGCTTTGTTGCAACGTCTGTTGCCGCAGCAATCGACCCTGGAGCGAGCGCTGGCGCTGACCTGGCTGCAACGCAGCATCGCTCAAGCCTCGCCGACCATCGCGCTGACGCCGGGTGAAGGCTGGAAGAAAAACTACGGTGCAACCGGTGAGATGTATTGGACATGGCAGGGCGCGACGCCGGTGCCAAGCGTATTGACGGTTTCCGGTACTCAGGAGCGTCCATTGCGCGCGGCGCTGAGCTTCCAGACTCAGCAACCGGCGGTCGATCCGATGGCCGTGACCATCACCCGTCGTCTGTCGCGACTGGTGCCGGGCGACGAAGCCTTCACCTTCAAACTGGAGCCGGTCGGCAGCAAGCCGTTGTCCAGCGACAGCCTGTATCTGGACGAAGTGATCCTCACCAGCAAAGCGCCGAAACCGCTGCGCTACGGCATGCTCGAAGTGCCGTTGCCGCCGGGTGCCGATGTCGAGCGTACGACGTGGGGCATCAAGTTGCAGGGTAAGGAAGGCACTGAGCCGACCGCGCTGGAGAAGGCGCGCTTCGAACCGGGACAACTGGCTTACGCGGTGCCGGTGGATGCGCTGAGCGGCGAGTTGCGTCTGCGTCATCTGGTGCGCTTCTCGCAGAAAGGCCAGTTCAACCTGCCGCCGGTGCGCTTCACCCAGATTTACGCGCCGCAGCATCAGGCCCAGGAAGCGAAAGCCGCGCTCGGTCAGGTCACGGTCAACTGACATGATCCGGTCGCTGCTGTGGCTGATGTTGTGTGTGATGCCTGCGCTGGCGACGGCGCAGGATGAGCCGCTGCGTCTGGCTTATAAAGGCGAGTTGTTGTCGCTGAATCACACGCAGTTGACTGCTCGCGAACCGTTGCCACCGACGCTGGACACGCCATTGGGCAGTCTGTGGAAGTTGTTCGTCTATGCGTGGCTGGTAGATACCGGCGCGCAGGAACCGGCATATGAATGTCGCGGGCAGTCGAAGGAAGAGGTTTATTGCTGCACGGCGGGCGGCAAGATCGAACGTGATCAGGCGTTGGTGAAATCTTGCGGGTTGTATTTCGAGCCTTCGCGGTTGGGGATCGCGGCTGGGGATTGGCGTGCTTATTGGCAGGCGCGGCAGGCGCCGTCGTGGTTGCTGGATTTGCCATCGGTGCAGCCTGCTCAGCGCGTTTCCGTTGTCGAGTTACTTAAGGTGTTGGCAACTTTGCCTGCACAGGATCAGGCGCGGCGGGTGCTGCTCGATGTACTGCTTAATGCAGCGGACGGCAATGTCGTCGGTGAACTGGGCGGGCGTTTACGGGTGAAAACCTGGAGTTGGCTCGGCGATCGGGATCCCCAGTCACGGCAGGGTGGATTTGCGGGGTGGACGGCTGACGGCTCGCCGATCTGGGCGGGCGGGCGCGGCACCAGTCAGATGGTCTTGCGTCATTACGCGCAAGCGCTGTCGACGGTGTTGCCAATTACATGGCCGGCGGAAGCGGGGCGCTGTGTAGAAGTCGGCCTGTTTTCGAAATATCCGGTTTCGAGGGTTTTGGCGGGGAAGCGTATCGCGGCATCGGGTTCATTAAAGGGCGACTACCGTGTCGAGTTCGCCAACGGCAACGCGTTGGATATCCACAGCGACGGCGAACTGTTTCTGCTCAACGACAAACTCGTCGCCCGCGTGGATCGCGAAGAATACGTCGCCCGAGTCCTCGAGCGCGAAGCCAAAGCCGACCCCGCCGAAGCTGCCAAAGCACTTGCCGTCGCCATTCGCACCTATCTATTGCAGAACGCGACGCGCAATGGCGATTGCCTGAGCATTGATGACAGCAGCAATCGGCAGCGAGTCGCGCCGCGTCCGGCCTCCGCCGAATCGCGCAACATTGCCGCGTGGACAGCCGATCTGGTGTTGGCCGGCAGCACCGTCACTTATCACTCGGATCAGCCCGGCCCGGACAAACTCTCTTGGCAGCAGGCTGTCGAGCAGGCGAATGCGGGGCAACGATATGACGCGATTTTGCTGCACGCCTATCCGCGCGCCAGCCTCAGCCGTTGGGATAACCCGATTGCTTCTTGCCAAGCATTGCCCGCCGCACAGGACTGGCTGCAAAAACAGCGTCGAGGCTGGCGGCCAAAACTGGACAGCGAAACCGGCTACAACGAAGTCAGCACATTTGCCGTGTGCAAACTCGCGTTCGGACGACCTTACGTCGACCGCGAACGCCAGCGCATTTATGTGCGCGGCGTGCTGACCTTGCAGGATCGCCTCGATCTGACTCACGAATATCTGCACCTGGCCTTTGAAGCACACCCCAATGGCCAGGATGAAACCTACATCGAAGGGCTCGCCCGTCACCTTTTGCTGGAATAGACCATGACACTCCGTTATCCACAGGTCTTGCTGCTGCTCTGTGCCTTTAATGTGCTGCCCGTGGCCATGGCTGCCGACAGCGTCAAACTCGACACGCCGGTCGGTGGCTGGCGCAGCGGCACGCCCGAAGGCGAGGGCGAAAGTTTTCGTCAGACCGTCAACTACCCGGCCTCGTCAGTGAACACGCCGGTTGGCCAGGCCAAGACCGCGCGCATCAGTGGCGAGATCAAAGCCACGCCGAAGAGTAACGAGCCGGGTCGATTGATTGTCAACGGTGTGAGCATGCCGTTGAAGATCGACGAATCCGGACGCTTTGACCGACCGTTCTCCTTCCCCAATGGCAGCAACAGTGTCGAAGTGCGCAGCCCCGACGGACAACAACGCCATCGCACGCAGTTTCTCAACACCAGCGGCGGCGCGACCCCGGCCAAGCTTCGCGTTTTATTGGCATGGGACAGCGACGGTACCGACCTCGACCTGCATCTGGTGACGCCCGATGGCGCGCACATCTGGTACGGCCATCGCGTCGCGCCAAACGGTGCAGCGCTTGATGTCGACGTCACCACTGGTTACGGCCCGGAAATCTTCGCCATGCCGGCACCGATCAAGGGTCAGTATCTGGTTTACGTGAATTATTACGGCGGTGGCTATCGTGGAGATGAAGAGGGAGGGGATGACGCGGTGCAGCCGTTAACCACGGCGCAGGTAACGGTGATTACCGAAGAGGGAACACCGAGCGAGAAGATGGAGACGTTCCTTATCCCGATGCGCGCGGTGGGAGAGTTGACACTGGTTAAGTCGTTTAGCTATCCGTGAGGCTCAGGTACAGCGATCGCAGCTTATATATAGAAGAGCAGGGCAACGAAGGCCGACCCCTTGGGGTCGGCCTTCGTGTTTGCGGGCTTTTTTGACCAATGTGACAGAAATATGAAAATAGACGTTGACGGC